>NZ_JBQHTS010000016.1:0-46977 GCF_052065595.1 Collinsella sp. HCP28S3_E12 | reverse complement strand
TAATCACGTCGGGCATCCCGGAGCCGATGGTGCAGATCCGGCAACTCGGGTCGATGCTCGACGCGGTAGAGTTCATGATCCTAGAGTCCCACAAGGACGACAAAGAGAGAGCGCGGTATCGGCAGAAGGTTTACAAGCCGCGTGTCAAGACCGGGGCAATTGAGAAGCCCGCGGGGTTCGACCCGTCGGACATGGCGGCGCAGGCGGCGATGCTGGAAGCGCTGGACGCTTAGCACGGTAGAGTATGGGGCGTAGGATCGGGAGGTTCATGGTATGGCGACTGTCGGCACGGCGCGGGTGACGATTGAGGCTGATTTCAGCAGGTTCGAGCAGGACGTTCAGACGTTCTTCAACCGCAGCGGCAAAGCGGCGGGGGATGCCCTCAACCGGGGCGTGAAATCGGGTGCCGATGCGGCGCAGAAGTCCGTGAAGGACGTGGGCACGGAGTTCCAGAATGTTGCATCGTCCGCGTCCTCGGCGGGGCGTGATGCGTCGTCGTCGTGGGCGGCGGAGATGGGGAAGGTTGGCACGTCGACGCAGAAGTCCGCGGCGGTGGCTTCCTCGGCGCTGACTGATCTGTCGGGTAAGGGCGCGTCGGCGGCGAGCCGGGTGTCGTCGTCCTGGGCATCGAACATTAGTGGTGTTGCGTCCTCGACATCCTCGGCTGCGTCGGCTGCGTCGTCCTCGTTGGATGGTGTGGGACGGGCCGCGTCGGGTGCCGCTTCTGGTATCCGCGTGTCCTTCGCGAACGGCTTCGGCGGTGTCGCGTCGGCTGCGTCCGGGATGGTGAGTCGCGTGTCCGCGACGATGGGTAGCGTGGCTTCCTCGGCACGCGGCGCGGCGGAGTCGATTAAAACGTCCATCACCAACGCACTGAAGGAGTCGGAGCAGACCGCTGATCGCGTTCCGAGCGCTATCGGCAGGATCGGCGTGGCCGTGGGCGCTATCGCCGGGCCTATGGCGATCCTAAAGGGCGGGTTCGACCGCCTGATGAACATCCAGCGTGCCGAGGTGATGTTCAAATCCGTGGGCCTGTCGGCGGAGCAGACGAAGAATCAAATGGCGAAGCTGACCGAGCAGGTGACGGGAACGTCGGTGTCCTTGGCGGATGCGGCGAAGTACTCCGCTATGTTCGCGCAGTCTGGTGTGGAGCTCGGCAAGCCGATGGACTCCGCGATCCAAGCGTTCACGGCCCTATCGTCCATCGCGGAGGGCTCGGGCGTGGACGTGGGGCGTGTGATGCAGCAGATCAGCGCCCAGGGCAAGGTCACGGGCGAGGACATGGCGCAAATGGCCGACGCTGGTGTCAATGCGACGAAGTACCTCGCGGACAGCATGGGCATGTCCCAGGCTGATGTGAAGAAGGCGATCTCGGACGGCAAGGTGTCGTTCGAGGACTTCGTCACGGCTATCAATAAGGGCACGGGGTCGCTGGCGAAGGATATGGGTCAGACCCTCCCGGCGAAGATTGCGAACTTCAAGACCTCACTGTCCGCGTTCGGCGCGACGCTGCTGGAACCCATGATCGGCCCGATGACGAAGGCTGTGGAGTTCCTCACCGGCGTGTTCAAGGGGCTGAACCAGCCGATTAAGGACTTCGTGACGTGGCTCGGCGAGGGGTCGCTGGCGGCGGATGCCTTCAAGGGTGTAATGATCGTAGTTGGTGGTGTCGTCGCGGGTGCCGTGTCGCTTATGGCGGTCGGCGCGTTGGCTTCGCTAGGGAGCATGATCGGCGGGTTTGTCCTGGGCGGACTGCAGGCCACCATCACCGGGGCGAAGATGGTCGCGGCGGCGTGGACGACCGTTGCTGGGTGGGCTAGGGCCGCTGGTGCTATGGCGATTCAGGTGGCGAAGATGATCGGTCAGTGGGTCATGCTGGGCGGTCAGGCACTTGTGCAGGCCGGGCGTGTCGCCGCCGCATGGATCATGGCCGCGCCGAAGAACCTGGTGCAGTACACGATAGCGTTCGTTCAGATCATCGCCGGGTGGGTGCGCATGGCTGCGGTGGCGACGGTTCAGGCTATTAAGGCTGGGGCTGCGTGGATCATAGCCGCCCCGAAGAACCTGGGCACGTATGCCCGCGCGTTCGGCGCGATGATCGCCGGGTGGGGACAAGCCGCCGGTGCCGCTATCGTGAACGCTGGGCGCATCGCCGGGGCGTGGATCATCGCCGCCCCGAAGAATCTTGGAGCCGGTGTCAAGGCGTTGGGCATGATAGCCGGTGGGTGGGTCCGCGCGGGCATCGCCGCCGTCGCGAACGCCGCTGTTATCGCCGGGTCGTGGCTCGTTGCTATGTGGCCGGTGGCCCTCGTCATCGCCGCTATCGTCGGCATCATCGGTGTGTTCAAACTTCTGTGGGATAACGTCGCCGGGTTCCGCGAGTTCTGGCAGGGCGTGTGGGACGGCCTTGTCAATGTGGTGGCTACCGCGTGGACGTGGATCAAGAACATCGTCGTCGGGACGTGGGACGCGATCGTCGGCTGGTTCCAGTCCGGCGGGGTGCAGGCAGTGTGGCAGACCCTCGTGGATGGGGCGCAGGCCGCGTGGAACATCATCACGGCGGTGTGGGGCGGCTTGGTTGATTTCTTCGGCGGGATCTTCTCTGGACTCGCAACCGCGTTCAGCGCCGTGTGGGACGTCATCGGTACTGCGTTTATGTGGGTGTGGGAGTCCGTCCTATCGCCCATCTACACTTGGATTGCTGACACGTGGGGACGCATCGCGGAGATCATCGCCCCGGTGTGGGACACCATCACCGAGAAGGTCGCGGCGTTCGGGTCGTGGTTCATGGACTTCTGGAACACGACGCTGTGGCCTATCGTGTCGCAGGTCGTGGACTTCTTCAAGCGGATTGGTGAAGCGGTCGGCGGGTTCATCTCGGATCATTGGCCTGTTCTGCAGAAGGTGCTGATGATCATTGGTGGTGTGTTGCTCACGCCTATCATCATTGGTCTTGGTCTGGTCGTCGGCGCGATCGTCGCGGTCGTGACGATCGTTGGTGTGGTCATTGGTGCCATCACCGGGCTCATCTACGTGCTGGTGCAGCTCCCCGGGTGGATTAGCCAGGCCGTCACCGCGATCAAGGACTGGTTCGGCCAGGCGTGGCAGTGGACGAAGGACAAGTTCGCGGCGATGGGCGATGCCGTGTCCGGGTGGTGGCGTGATCACGTCGCGCCGTTGCCGGGGCGGGTGGGTCAGGCTATCGGCGGGGTAATTGATTGGTTCAAGGGCCTGCCGGGGCGTATCCGCGGAGCCCTGTCGGATGCTGGGTCGTGGCTAATCGACACCGGCAAGAACATCGTCCAAGGTCTGATCAACGGCATGACTTCCCTCGCCGGGAAGATCGGCAGCTACTTCCTCGACAAGATTCCGGGGTGGATCCGCAAGCCGTTCGAGTCGGCGCTGGGTATTCACTCCCCGTCGCGCGTGTTCGCGGGCTACGGCGAGAACATCGGGCAGGGCCTAATCAATGGCGTGCAGTCTATGGCTGGGAGCGTGAAGGGCGCGGCGCAGAGCTTGGCAAACTCGGCGGCTGATGTGTCGCTGCCGGAGGTCGCGGCCCCCACGGTCGCCGCCCCGGTGGTTCCCGCCCCGGTGCCCGGAATCGCGGTAGACAGTGTCGCCCAGATGCCCGGTGATGGTGCCGCCCTGGGCGCGATGATGCAGCAGCAGCAGGAGTCGATGCTGGCGTGGGGAGCCACCGCGCAGCAGCAGACCGGCGAGGTGGTGAACCCCGCCCTCGCGAGCGTCGGCACGACCGCGCAGACCATGAACGACACGCAATTCCAGCCGGTGATGCTGGGTATGCAGACCGCAATGTCCGCGACCGGCTCGGCGGTGTTGGCTATGACGAGCACGGCGTGGACCCCGGCGATGCTGGGGATGCAGGCCGCGTCGAACGCTACTGGCGCTAACACGTCGTGGAATGCTTACGGCGTCGTGAACCCCGCGTTGTTCAGCATCGCGAACACCGCGTGGAATGTTCTCAACACGGGCGTGAACCCCGCTATGGCTGGTATCCGCGGGGCGCTGACGTACACGGCGAACACGTTCGGGTGGGCTGCTGGCAACATCGCGCAGCAGTGGAATCAGGTGCGTGAAGCCACCGCCCGCCCCGTCCGCTTCGCGATCCAGTCGGTGTTTAACGACGGCATCGTCGGGATGTGGAACTCCGCGTCCGAGTTGCTCGGGACACAGAAGATGGCCCCGTACCCCGTACGGTTCGCCACGGGCGGTCTGGTGCGAGGCCCGGGTGGGCCGAAGGACGACAAGATCCCCGCGCTGCTGTCGAACCACGAGTACGTCCTCAACGCTAAGGCCGTTCGGAACATCGGCGTGGATAACCTCAACGCCCTGAACTCGGGTGGGTATCGCGTCGCCCCGCAGGTCCTCCGCGACCCGGAGAAGCGCCGGGCGATGCTGCGCGACAAGACGTTCACGAACGTTGCGGCGCGGTATCAGGGCGGCGGTCTGGCGGAGGGAACCCCGGCGTGGAAGGCGCTGCTCCGCGGATACAACTGGGCCCGGTCGCGCAACGGTCGTCCCTACGTGTGGGGCGGCTCGGCGCATGGCGATGGTGGTACGGACTGTTCTGGCTTCATGTCGGGCATCGCGGATGTGATCCTCGGCGGGTCCGGCGCACGTCAATGGGCTACAGGCAATTTCCCCGGTTCGCAGCAGGGCGCGTGGAAGCCCGGCCTGGCGGCGGGCTTCGCCGTCGGCATCTCGGATGTCCACACCGCCGGAACGATCGGCGGAGCGCCGGGCATCCCCGCGGTGAACGTCGAGTCCGGTGGCATCAACTCACGTGTAAAGTTCGGTACCTCGGATGCTGCTGGTGCGAATGATTCGCAGTTCAACCGTAGATTCTCGCTCATTGTGACTGATTCCGGCGCGTTCGTGCCCGGCATGGGCGGCGGCGCGTCGATGGTGGACATCATCGGCGGGCTGACGAAGCCATTCCAGGAACGCATGAGTTCCGCAGCCGCCGGGTGGGCGCAGTCGCACGCTGGCATCATCAACACGTATCCGCAGAAGCTGTCGGAGACGCTGGGGAAGATCACCCGCGACAAGATTACGAAGCTGTCCGAGGAAATGATGGGCGACCCCGGCGGTGTCGGCGCGGAGCGGTGGCGACCTATGGCGAAGCGTGCCATGGCCCGCGTCGGCTTCAACTGGCAGGATAAACGCCAAGTCGATGCCATGATCGCGCAGATTCAGTCCGAGTCCGGTGGTATTCCGAACCGGGCGCAGGAAATCGTGGATGTGAACGGCACCGGCGCGTCGGCGGGCCTTGGCCTGCTGCAGATCATTCCGACGACGTTCGCGGCGCACCGTGACCCGGAGCTGCCGAACGACCGCACGAACCCGTTCGCGAACATGGTCGCGGCGCTGCGGTACTACAAGTCCCGCTATGGCATGGACCTTACGACTATGTGGGGTCACGGGCATGGTTACGACCGTGGCGGGTTGATCACGGATCGGGGCTTGTTCTCGAAGCAGACGACGCAGGCGGAGCGGGTGCTGTCGCCTAGGCAGACCGGCGCGTTTGAGGAGCTCGTCGGGTTCCTCGGGTCGGCTGATTGGCAGTCCCTCCGCGACGCTGGTGCAACCATTACCGGCGACAGCGGCGGGCGGAGCGTGAGGACGGTTGAGGTGACCCTGAACTACTACGGGAGCGGCGACGGTGAGGACGTGGCCGATGCCGTCGAGCAGCGACTTATTAGGAGCGCGTGGTGAGTTACAACGGCTATTTGAGTCTCGGAAGCGCGGAGTTGATTAACTCCCGCCGGGCGGCTGGGCACGCCCTCCACGGTATCTGTTCCCGCTCGTTTGAGCTGATTTGGGATGATTCGTGGGGCCAGCAGCACGTGTGGCTCGGCGACGAGGACTACATCACCCCGGAGCAAACCGGGGCCCCGTGGGTTCAGGCGGGCAGGCCGGAGTCGTTGGAGTTCGGCGGGGTGTACGGCCTGAATATTGACGGGCTCGACACGACGAAGATTGATCAGGATGTCACCGAAGCCACGGGCGACGGCGGTTCGGTCGGCAGGCGTAGGCTCCCCACTCGCGAGGTCAAGGTGGAATGCTTGCTTATGGCGGCGACTTCCCGTGGCCTGGAGTGGGGACTGCGGTGGCTGACCCGTTCTCTGCTCGCGGATGGGTGCGGGGGGGATAGCGGCCCGCGTGATTTGGTGTTCCTCGAATCGTGCCCGGATTATCGGCAGTGGGAGCGCCCGGCTGATGTCCGGGAGCGTGCCGGGCAGCTGACCCGGATGCTGACGAGCGTGGTGGTGACGAAGACCCCGGAGGTGACGAACCGCTACGGCGTGTCGAATGACCGTGGGGACTACGCGCCGTGTATGGCGGTGGTGGAGTTCGAGCTGACGGCGCTGGTGCCGAGGGTATGGCGCAGCCCCGTTGTGTTGCTCGGGCCGCGGAGCCTGTCGGCGGGCGAGGTGATGACCGCTAGGTTCCAAGAACTCGACGCGGATGGGACGTGCCCGGCGAACTGTGATGACGACGAGGGCGTGCTACTAGATCCGAAGATGGGCGACCTGTGGACGCTGCCCCGCCCGACCGCGCCGGGCGTTGAGATCGGTTGCATGCCGATTGATTCGCGACGATCCGTGTTCACAATCAGGGAGGGCGCTATCCCCCTGACCGGTGAGATGCTGCCGACCGTCGTGGTCCGCTCCACGGGGCGGGAAGAAAGGAACATCCGCATCCGCTGGGCGCGTGGGCTTGTGGTCGATGATGGGGCGGCGCTGGACTGCCAGACCGTCGGCGAAGCTATGGCAACGTACCTCCCCGCGGATAGTGTCCTCACCCTCGACGGGCGTTCCGGGGCGGCGTGGGCTGACCTTCCGGATGGTCGGCGTGTTGATGCCACGCCGGTGATGGTCGGGCGTGCCGGTGGGCCGTGGCGACCCCCGGTGATGACGTGCGGCGCTCCCTACACCCTCGTGGTTGATGCTGGGCAGGACACGACCGCGACGGTGGAAGTCACCGGCGTGACGGGGGAGGTGTAGCCATGCCGACGTTGGGACAACCGAGGTGGGGCGCGACCATCGCGGAGCCTTCCGGGCGGATCATCTGGCAGTCCGGTGAGGACATTAGCGACTGGGACTTCGACCGGGTGCTGTGCGACATCTCGAAGGCGAGTATCAAAATCGCGGCATCGCCGGTGTTGTGCTCCCGCGTGGAGCCGTGGCTGCACACCCTCACATTCTGGGCGGGTAGCGAGGTCGCGTGGCACGGTCTGGTGACGGAGACGAAGGCGGCGAAGGGGTCGCTGACCGTCACCGCGTCGGATGGTGCCTGTCTGTTTAAGCGCCGTCGGCTCCCGTCCGGGCGGTTCTGGGATCAACGCGACGCATCGCAGGTGATGCAGCAGCTCGTGGTGGATGGGATGGGCCCGTCCGACCCGCTGCACATCGCTGATCACATTCACGCCCTGGACTCCCGAATCTGGGTCGTGGTGAACGAGACGGCTAACAGTGTCCTCGTGGATGATGTGGTCGATGATCTGACCGAGGTTGGGTTGGAGTGGACGTTTGTCGGCGGGTCGTTGATGGTCGGACCGGTCGGGGCTCGGCATCGTACCGCACCACTGTCGGATCGGCACCTCGGCGATGATGTCGTTGTGACGAAGGTTGGCAAGGATGTGGTTACTGACGTGCTCGTCAAGGGTGAGGGTGTGTGGGCGCAGCGGGCGATTGAGGATGACCGGATCGTCCTCCAGTCCATCGTGAAGGGAAACAAGCTCGCTACGGTTCAGGAGTGCGAGACGAAGGCGCAGGCGACGTTGGACCAGTTCGCGGTCGCCCCGGTGGCGGTGAGTGTCGGTGGGGCTGGGTTACGCGCCGACGCGCCGGTTTCGTTGCATGAGCTCGTTCCCGGCGTGCGTGTGCCTGTCTCGTCGGTTCAGACCGGCGTGCGGGTCGGCTGCGACCTGATGATCGAAAAGGTTGCGTTCTCACCGGATGGGATCAAACTGTCCCTCGTTCCTCCGTCGGTGTCGTGGGAGGCTCGCGAGGAGTTCCCGCCGCCGTTGACGAACGACTTCAAGTCGCCGTGGGAGAAGGAGCAGGCCGGTAAGGCCAACGCTTCGCAGAAGGATAAGGCCGACGATGCGGACTGGGTCAAGCCCGGAACGCCGTTATAGGAGAGCAGGATCATGGGTAGGACAGCGCGGACGGATGCGGAGTACATCGCGGAGTTGGAGCGGCGTGTCAGGCGGCTGGAGCGCGCTCTGGGGCCGTGGCAGTTGAGTGTGGGCCGGTATGGGGACCTCGTCGCCGATAATCTGGACACCGGAGTGAGAACCGTTGTAGCCCGGCGTGAGTCGGAGCCGCAGGGTAAGAAGGAGACATAGAGGTTATGGCTAACACCATTTGCACATCCCGTCAGTTCTCGACCGAGAACGGGGTGCTGCATCTATCACGGGCCGCGATGCCCCGCGTGGTGCTGGAGACTCGCACGCCCTCGGTTAATGACGGGGAGATTAAAGAGCACTCGCCGATTGATAACCAGAAGATTCTGATTGAGCAGCGCGGGCACTGGAAGAACGACTTCGGAGTTCCTGTGACGGTTCAGGTTCAGATCCAACGCGCTCGCCGAACCATGAGCACGACGTGTCCGCACACTGTGTTTCTCCGAGAGTCGTACACGACGCGGGTCGGGACCGATGGGCTTACGCAAATCATGGCCCCGGAGCCGACGACGGAGCCGACGTGGAACACGGAGTGGGGCGCGGGCCTGTTCGCACCGTTCAATGGGATGGGTGGGGACGAGTGGCCCCCGATTACGACGTGGCAGTCCACCCCGGAAGCCACCTCGACGCTGGACCAGATTCGCGTTCCAGCGGGACAATCGCTGGACGTTCGGTTCCGCGTCTCACTGGTGACGAACGCTTACGTCCGGGTGCCGTGGGGCGATGCTCACCCGCGCGATGGTAGGCCGACCGCGTTCGTCTGGGCATTCTCGAACACCATGCGATTCTTCGCCTTCCCCGACCCCGTATAGCTCGACTAGATAGGACACACAACAATGGCACTTGAACAGGATTACGGACGCATCCCCGTCCCGGCGGATAACGTTCCCGAGTTCGGTGTGGTGGTGCGCATCCAGGGCACTCACGCCGTCCTCACCGCCGACCGGGATGGGAAGCCGACCCCGTTCCTCCGACACAACGAGCAGATGATGGTGCGGTTCACCCCGCACATCAAGCAGTTGCTGGAGGAAGGGTGGGTCGATCTGATCGACTACATTGAGTTCCCCGCGGCGGCGCAGTACTTCCCCACTATGGCGGAGGTGTTCCAGATGATCGAGGACCGGGCTAAGACGCTGCCCGGCGAGTCGGTGCTGGGCATCCGCGTGGATGGGGATGCGCTGGTGATGCGGGTAGGCCGGGACTTGGAAACGTCCCGCGAAGTCCGGGCGGTGATTCCACAGTTCGGTGATTTGTCGGCGCAGGTTGAGCAGGCGGAGACGGCTGCGCTTCGGTCGGAAATGGCTGTGGAGCAGGTGATGAACCTGGTGAAGGACGCGGCGCAGGTCGCGGCGGATCAGGTGTCGGTGGAAGCGGAGCAGTACGCTGCGCTCGCTGCTGCTGCTGCGGAGCGTTCCGTCACGGCGGCGGAGGAAGCGACGCGACAGGTCGAGTCCATCGGCACGGTCGCCGGGCCGGAGGGTCCACGCGGGCCGGAGGGGCCGATGGGTCCGCAGGGTCCGCAGGGTCCGCAGGGTCCGCAGGGTCCGCAGGGCCCGAAGGGCGACACTGGTGCTGCGGGTAAGGACGGTAAGGACGGCGCTTCGGTGTCGTACGAGTCGATGGTCGCGACTTACGCTGATCTCCCGAAGGGTTTGTCCTCGTCTGATAAGGGCAAGGGCTGGGTTGTCACCGCTGATGGTCGGATTTACGTGTGGGATGGGGCGAAGTTCCCGCCCGAGGGCGCTGCACCATTGTTCCGTGGCCCGCAGGGCGAGACTGGTCCGCGCGGCCCGCAGGGCATCCAAGGCACGCAGGGCCCGAAGGGCGATACTGGCCCGCAGGGTCCGATGGGTCCGCAGGGTCCGAAGGGCGATGTTGGGCCGACCGGTCCGAAGGGTGATACCGGGCTTCAAGGTGTGCAGGGTCCGAAGGGCGATACCGGCCTACCCGGTAAGGACGGTCGGTCGTTGATCGTTCGCGGGGAGGTCGCATCCTCGGCATCACTGCCCCCATCGGCGGCGGTGGGTGACACCTACGTCATGACCGATAGCGGTAAAGCTGTGATGTGGAATGGTACGTCGTGGTCGGACCCGTTTGCGTTCGTCGGTCCGCAGGGACCGCAGGGTGATAGGGGACTCCGCGGCGATACTGGCCCGCAGGGTCCGCAGGGCCCGGCTGGCCCGGCTGGCACCCTATCGGCTGACCAGGCGACCGCGCTGTTTGGCGCGCCGTCGTTCCGCACGAAGCCCTACGGTGTGCTCCGCTGGACCGGGCCGCAGTACGACCCGCCAGCAGCACGGTTTACCCGTATGCGCGCCTACTCGGACGGGAGGCTCGTTGTCGGCAAGAACTACGGTGGCGTGGCGAACGCATCCACGAATGATCCGTACCTCGTCGCCCCGGTTGATGGGTGGTACAACCTGTACGCCCGGCAAGGTTTCGCCACCATCCCCGGCGCTAAGGGCTGCGGCCTGACAACGGACATTAACGCGGGTGATCGGGGGCTCGTGTTGTGGAACGATATTGGCTTCGGTCAGATCAGTATGGCGACCGGCGTGGAGTTCCTCACCGCAGGGACAAGGTTGTACCCGTGGATTTGGACGACCGAGGGTAACGCCGGGGCGACTGGCAACATCCGAGGAATGGAATCACAATTCCGCATGATCTTCCTAGCAGGAGCGTAACGATGGCTGAAATTAACTACGACGATCTACTCAATGAGATCATCGAGCAGATCAAGAATGACGATTCGGCGGACTCCGCGACGGTGGAGCGGCTGGTGCAGCGGCTCCGCGAGTTGCAGGCCACCGCGTCGGCGGAAGTCCTCGGTCGGAAAATCATCGCCGGGGACGGGCTCGCCGGGGGTGGGACGCTGGAGCAGGATGTGACACTCCGCCTGTCGGATGAAACGAACGAGTACATCCGGCTCGCGGCGGCTGCGACGACCCCGAAGCAGCTCGCGGAAGCGATCGCCCCGCTGCTGACGAAGGCCGAAGCCGGGGCGACCTACGCGACGAAGGCGGAAGCGAAGCCCGCCTACGTTATCCCGTTCAGCGTGCCGGGCACGATCAACGGCGAGGAAGTGTCCCCGCCCCTACTGATCGGCACGGGCGCGGCGGGGTTGAAGATCACGCATATCGGTGTCGCGGTCGGCACCCCCGGCTCGGCGGTGACTGTGACGCTGCGCGGTGGGGCGACCGGGTCTATTACCGTGGGGGATGGGGTGGTGTCGAAGCAGTCGGCGATGTCCGTCCCCATCACGGGCCCGGTGCGGGTTGCGATCTCGTCCGCGTCCTCGGCGGGTGTGACGGTTACGCTTCGGGTGCAGGAGTCCTAGCATGAGTATCAAGGACTGGGTCAGGACGGCGCGGGCGGTTCAGACACATGAGTCATTCGACGGGCGGCTCAACACGGGCGGGGCGATGATTGGCTCCCCGGTGTACGTGCAGGGCGTGGATGGTCAGGCGCTGTCGATTCCCGCGAACGCTGGTGCGACTATCCCGGTGTCGTCCGCTGCTGCTGCAGGCTACCCGGTGTCGGTATCACTGTGGTTCCGGTACTCTGCGAGCTCCGCGGTCGCGGAACTGTTTCAGTGGGGCAACATTCCCGGCATGGGTGCGCGGGTGTACGGCGCCAATTCGGTTTATCCTCCAGGCACGGTCGAGGGGTGGGTGCGGTTGTCCTCGGGCGGGTTCGCGCTCCGCGCCCGGTCGGAGCAGTTATCACCGGATCGGTGGCACCTCGTGACCCTCACCGTCGAGGGGACGACGATATGGGGCGGGTGCCGCGCCCGCATGTATATCAACGGCACGCTGGTTGCCGTGCAGTCGTATAGCGGCGGGCTGTTCAACCTCGTGAACTTCGACCGTCCCCGTACCATGACCGTCGGCGTGTCCGCCGGGGCGGTTGTGGTGGACGAGCTGATCATCCAGGAAGCGCTGCTCGGAGATTCCGAGGTTATGGGGCTATATCAGTCTGCGGAGTCGCTGACGCGGGGGACGAAGCGGAGCGGGTGGGGCGTGGTATTCTAGACCGCAAGCAGGACCAGTCCCCGCTGACCTCCAGACAGCAGATTGGGGGCCGGTTCCGAAGGGATTAAGGCCCGTGTTGCTACGACCTCCCCCTCGCCTAGTGGGCAGCTATGGCGAGGGGGCTTCCTCATGTATAGGGGACGGGGCGGTCGCGCCGGTTAGACTCAACCTATGAGCAGACAGTGGCCGATGCCGAAGAACACATTCACCATCACATCCCGGTTCGCGGGCAGGATCAACCCCGTGACGGGCCGACCAGAATCACACTCCGGAACAGATTTAGCCGCCCCGGACGGCACCCCGTTCTACGCCGTCCAGTCTGGAACTGTGCAGTACATCGGACCCGCTTCGGGCTATGGGCAGTGGATCGTCGTGGACTCGTCCGACGCGGACGGCGGGGGCTGCGTCGAGTACGGGCACATGTGGAACGCCTTCGCCACGGGGCTGAAACTGGGCGACCGGGTGGAGGTCGGGCAGCTGCTCGGCTACGTCGGGTCGAATGGCCAGTCCACGGGCCCGCACCTCCACGTCACGGTGTGGGAACGTGGCTACGGCGGGAAGCGCGTGGACCCGGAAACCTGGCTCCAGGACGCGGCCTACCCACCGCCCGGTGGTGGTCGCGCCCCCGTCACCGGCGAATCACCAGCCGGGGGCGATGTGCTCTTCGGCGTGGACATCTCGAACCATCAGAACGGCTTCTCGTTGCGCCGGGTGAAGGAGGAAGGCTTCGCGTTCACCATCATCAAGGCGACCGAGGGGACGTGGCGCGACCCGGTGTTCCGGTCGCACCTGGACGACGCGAAGGCTAACGGCGTGCTGGCCGCTGCTTACATCTACGTGCGCGAGGAAACATCGCCGGAGGATCACGCCGCCGCGCTGGAAGCGCAGCTACCCGAGAAGGACGTTCCCGTCGCACTCGACATCGAGGACAAGAGCGGCTACGACCCGGGCCTGTGGCACGGCATCGTGTCCGCGCTTCGCGGGCGGGGCTACCGGGTGATCCTGACCTACCTCCCCCGGTGGTACTGGACGAAGGCCGGGAAGCCTGACCTGTCCGGGCTCCCGCCGCTGTGGTCCTCGAACTACCCGTCCACGACCCCGGGTTACGCTTCGGCGCTGTACTCGACCGCAGGGGACGCTGGCTGGGCTGGTTACGGCGGTCTGGAGGTGGCGATGTGGCAGTTCACCGACCGGGCCGTCGTCGCCGGGATGAAGGTGGACGCGAACGCCTTCCGCGGCGGGATGGATAAGCTCCGCGCCCTGTTTCAGGGCGAGGGGAACACCACCCCGCCCGGGGCGGAAGTCGGCCCTCCAGTCTTCGCGTCGAAGCTGACCGCCGAGGACTACGCCCGACTGTCGTTCGAGCAGCTCGCCGGGTACAAGTACCGGCAGGACGGGCTCCCCGACTTCGCCGGGTGGGATGCCGAGTCGGTCATCGCGTCCGCGAAGAAGAAGCTAGCGGACACGGGCGCGTGCACGCCCGTCGAGCTGCTGTTCCTCGCTAACGAAGATCTGATCAACCGAATCAAGAAGGGTGAGAAGTAAGTGAAAATCAAGGGAATTGACGTGTCCATCATCGTTCGCGGGGTGATCTACGCCGCGGCGTTCGTGTTCTCGGCCGCGATGCTGCTGTCGGGTAAAGCGACGAGTGATCAGGCGCAGGCGTGGCTGGATTATGCCCCGGAGCTCGCTGGCATGGTCGCCGGTGGTCTAGCGCTGGTGAAGCTGAACCGCGGGTCGAACTCGACGGCGACCGAGGACGATGTTCAGGCCGCGCAGACCGCAGCCACCGTGGCCGCGATGGAGCGGATGTACCAAATGAGCCGGGAACTGCTCGACACCATCAACGAGAAGAAGCAGCCATACCAGTCGGTCGGCGCTGCGGACAGTAACCCTCCGATGGACGAGTCGGCGGAGTACGGTCAGCACGCAGCCCCGGTGAGTGTTGATCGTGCTGGTTCGCAGCACGGTTCCATCTACCCCGGATAGGAGCAGAAATGATGTCATTCATTAATCAGGTATTCAGCTGGGCGCGGAAGATCATCCCAGCATCCATCGTCCCCGACGTGCCGGTTGGCACGTTCATCCACACCTCGGCGGGCAACGGCGGGACTGACCAGCCCACGCAGCGGTTCGGCATCGGCGGGACAGACCTCGGCTTTTTGTTCGAGGGCGGCAAGTCCGTCAATGGCGGGAAGGCACTATGGGTCGGCGGTGTCTTCGGCGATACCTTCACCGGCGGGACACCGGGCCAGGGTGATTGGCGCTCGCCCGTGGGGCTCCGCTCGTCAAACCGGGATGTCACCACGCGTGGCATCGTGTGGGACAACGCAATCCACGGAATCAACTACGCGAACCAGATGTGGCCCTACCGGCACGTGGGCGAGTCCGGGACGGTGAACGGCAGGAACTTCGACGCATTTACCATCATCCCGAATGATGTGATTCAGCTCCCCGATGGGAACTACCTCGGCAACGGCTTCCGTGTGAAGCGGTGGGGCCAGGGCGGTGTGCAGCGGATGTGCTGGACCCTATCCGCAGCCTGGTTCTGGTCGAATGAACCGCACGCCGAGGTGTGGGACGTATGCCGTCACGAGAACAACCTGGGCACCCTATACGAGTGGGTGAATCGCGGACGCGATCATTACTTCCAGAACAACACTATGGTGATGCTGCCGGGCGACGAGAACGTCTATGTGTTCGGCACGCCGGAGGGGCGGAAGCGCGGCCCGGATAGCGGTATCTACCTCCGCCGGGCGAACTGGCGGCACCTATGCAACGACGCGTCGTGGGAGTTCTGGGGCTGGACCGGTACACGGTGGGAGTGGGGACGGCACATCAACCCGACCCCCATCCTTCTCCCCGACACGCCCGAAGGCGCGATCGGTGAAATCAATGCGCAGTACATCCACGGGAAGGTGGTGCTCACGTACTGCGACGAGAAGCGTGGCGTGATTGTTCGCCTGGCGGATCGCCCGGATGCGCTGTGGACGAAGTCGCGGGAGATCGTCACCCGCCTACAGGAACCGTCGATGTACGCGCCGAGCATCCATCCGTGGTCCCCGTCGCTGGAGGATGCCTACCTTCATCTATCGTCCTGGCGGCAGTGGGATGGACGGACGATTGACTACTGTGCTCGCGGCTACCGGGTAAACCTCACCGGGAACACCCCCGGGGCGGAGGGGGCGGCATGACCCTGCTGGAGAAGGAGAAGGAGCCACCACTGGTCCGGCTCCGCCGTGGGCTCGGGTCGCCCTGGACGGGGCTGGGAATCTACGGAGTCGGCACGCTCATTAAAGGCCTGTTCTACCTGCCGATGCTGGGGAACCCGAGTCGGCTCCCCGCCGTCGAGCAGTGGGGCGGTCCGAACCTGTGGGCATTTGTGTGGATCATCGTCGGTGCGTTCGCAATCTGCGCGGTGCTGACCCGCCGATGCGGAGCTATCGCCGCCGGGGGCCTGTTCTTTATCTACCTGATATGGGGAGGTATGTACCTAATCGCCGAGGTCTACGGTAACTACCCACTCGGGTCGATGGCGTCTGTGGTGTACCTACTGGTAGCTGCGACGATCTTCTGGGCGTTCTCGCGCCCCCGGTGGAGCAGATCATCGTCAAATCAACGCACTGCGAGGGTGAGGGAGATTCCGAATGAGCGAAAGCCTAGCCGCGGTCGTCGTCGGTCTGGTGGGCCTCGCCGGTGCCGTGCTGACCGCATTTATCACCGGCCTATTCGATAACCGGAAATCGGTCGCGGACCAGTATCAAGCCCTGGTGGACGATATTCAGGACTTCGCGAGCAATAAAGCTGCGGAGCAGGATAAGAAAATCAAGGTGCTAACCGCGAAGCTGGAGGACGTGCAGCGTGTCGTGGCGGAGCAGGGCGAGCAGCTCCGCGTGATTAGCAGCAAGTATGATCTGGCGATCGGGTTCATCCGGCGTGCGCATCAGGACAAGACGGTCGCGGATCTGCTTCCGCCGCTTCCGGAGCGGTTGTTGGATGATGTTCGTCGGCAGGTGTCGTGAGTGTTGTACCAGACCAGAAACTTCTGGTAAACTATACGTGTAAGATTCATATCCACAGGAAAGGCAGTACAAGCACCATGCAAGCCCCCGTGATCGGCTCCGCCGCCCTTCACCGACTATCCGAAGCCGACGCGAACAAGCGCGTCTACAGCATTCTCGATTGGATCATCAACCACGCCGACGACAACGGAGTCGTGGAAGTCTCGATGTCACAACTGACTAAGGTATTCAACGTGACTATTGCGATGATCCAGCAGCCACTCCAGCTACTCGAACAGCTCGGCCTGATCACCCGCGAACGACGTGGCCCCTACCCATCGGTTATCCGACTGACCCCCGTCGTCATCCCCACCCTGAAGCATTAAAAAGACCCCCCGCGCTAACGAGGGGTCCCAACTCACAGAAAGGCGTTCTGCTATGAACGACTATACACCAACGTC
Source organism: Collinsella sp. HCP28S3_E12 (assembly GCF_052065595.1). Classification (NCBI taxonomy): domain Bacteria; kingdom Bacillati; phylum Actinomycetota; class Coriobacteriia; order Coriobacteriales; family Coriobacteriaceae; genus Collinsella; species Collinsella sp. HCP28S3_E12. Next base: position 30,269 of record NZ_JBQHTS010000016.1, on the reverse strand, counting down.
CGCATGGACCGCAACTTACGACCGAGATCGCCGGAAACTATGGGGCGAACCTGGGAGCGTGTGGACTGTCTTCGACATCCTCGCATCAATGGCTAACGGATCATCCGGGCGGTGCTGGCCGTCCGCGGCGTACATCGCGAAGGAAACCGGATTGAGCCGCGCGTCGGTGAAGAACGCGCTCCGCCGTCTTGACGAGCTCGGAGTGATCAGCGTCGAGCACCGGGAAGCGACAACGAGTGTTTTCACAGTCCCCCTGGCGACCATGAAGGGGGTTAAACCTGTAGCCGGGGGGGCGGGTAAATCCCTGCTCGAAACGGGGGGTAAGGATTTAACCCCAAATAAAGAATTAACTAATAAAAAATCATCTAACAACACGGGCGGCGCTCCGCGCCCGTCGGAGGATGTCTTCCACGAAGAACCGAAGGACACGTCGGCAGGGTGGATTGACGAGCGGACGGCTCACGCCGCCGCCGAAGCTGGCATCACGGCGATGGAGGACGAAGGGGTGCCACTGCGCACCATCGTGGAGCAGACGGCGCAGCGGGCGAACCAGTATCAGATCGTCACGGACCTGTCCCCGCTCCCTCGGACGATCCGCTCCGGTGAGTGGACGCTGGACCCGGAGGGTGATTGGCGGTCGGTGGCTCGCACCATCGTCGTCGGCAAGTGCGGCCCGGTTGAGGGCAGGATCATGAACATGTTCCTCGACGGCATCGCCCCCCTCGTCGCCACGGGGGAGGTTCCGCTGCACCTGATCGAGGAAGCCGCGGCATCCGGCGGTGGTGGCTTGTACGCCATCGGAGCTGTCCGGCACGTCGCGGTCGGCCTGTCGGCGCGTCGAATGTCGTGGTTGTGGCGCATCCGGGCGATCCGCAGGGGCGGCAGCGGCGGGCGGGTGATTGACACGATCATCCCGTCTCGGACGAGCGGTGTCACCACCCCAACCGAATTGTCATTTACCGAGATTGAGGAACCCGCTTATGCGTAATTTCACCGAAGCGCTCGCGGCCCGGTGCCGTGGCCTACTCGGAACCGACCAGGTTCGGATCACCGACGGGCAGACCATTATCCGCTGGACGGCGGAAGTCGAGATAGAGGGAGGGCCGTTCACGACGGCGACGTTCGAGGTCACACCCCGCCCGTTCACGATGGACGCGGTGAATGAGGTGTGCGCGGAGTACAGCGTGTATGACGGATTAGAGCTGGACATCGCCCTGACCGATCTCACCAAAATCATGCCGACAGTGTTCCCAGATAAACTCGAACGAGCTCGGGAACTAGTGCAGCACGACAGCGTCATGATCTACCCCAACGACGTGTACGACCGCGTCGAGTACGTGATCATTAACCCCGACTCTGGGCAGACCATCACCGGCGACGCGGCCCCGGACACCATCCCGCAGATCATGGCCCGCGACGCGGCCCCGAACGCGATCACGCTGGTGTTCGTCCCCGACAACCTCATTGGGGGCGTGTGGTGAAGGAGGGGTTCAGCGTCGAGGACAAGCGCATCATGAGCCGCCGGTCATACGGCGTGTGCGAGCTATGCAACAAAAAGCCGGGCGGGCACTACCACCACCGGAAGCCCCGCAGGATGGGCGGGGTTCATGGCGACGCTGATGCGGACGTGAACCGCCCGTCGAACGGGCTGGTTCTATGCGCGGCCTGTCACGACCGGGTGGAGTCCCGGCGCGGATGGGCGCACGACAATGGGCTGCTGCTGAAAGCGAACCAGCGACCCGAGGAAACACCGGCACGGCTTCCCCGCTACGGCGGGGCTGTGCTTCTGGACGATGAAGGAAACGTGGCATGGCAGATGTGGTAGATGTGCAAGCGATCATCAGTGAGCATGCGACCGTCGCGGAGGGCGTGGAGCCCGGAACGGCGGAATGGCGGCGCAGGGTCACCGCGTCGAAGATTGCGGGCATCATGGACTGCGACCCGTGGGGCGGAACCCCGTGGATCATGTGGCACCAGCTCGCCGGTCATTTCGACGCGCCCGAAGCGGATACCGAGGCGACCCGGCGCGGTCGGCACCTCGAAGCCGGTGTCGCTGATTGGTGGGCCGAGGACAACCCGGAATGGACCGTCACAACGTGCGGAACGTTCCAGTCGCGCCGGTGGACATGGGCCTACGCAACCCCCGACCGGCTGCTGGCAACCACGAGCCGCGTCGCGCTCATGGAGATCAAGACCCAGGCCGACACGAGCGGATGGGGAACGCCGGAAACCAACGGTGTCCCGCTGCACTACTGGCTCCAGGGCTTGTGGCAGTGCGCTGTCACTGGGCTGCGCGATGTCGTGTTCGTGGTCCTCGGCCCGTTCCTGGAGCTCACCGAGTATTGGGTCACCTACACTGATTTCGATATCGAAATGACGGTGGACACGATCGGGGAGTTCGTCGCGACGCTTCCGGGGGGTGTGTGCGAGCGGGAGCCGGAGCGGACGAATCCGTCCTCGGAGTGGCCGGTGTTGGCTGCTATGACCCCGGCGACGGTGCAGGCGGTTGAGGTGGGCGATGTGTATTTCGAGTACGCGGCTGCGAAGCTGCGCGAGAAGGAAGCGGCGGCGGAGTTGGATGCAGCTCGGTCGCGGGTCATCGTCGCCGGTGTGGATGGCGAGTGCATCACGGCGGATGGTCGTGTCGTGGCGACGCGGTCGGGCGATCGGTGGCGGTTTAAGCCGGTTCCGAAGCAGTGGCAGCGTTGAGGTTGATTTCCCCACAACTATCCGGTAAACTTTAAGTAGGTGTTTATGGTGAACACCGTGACCAGCATAGAAAGGCAAACATGCTCAACCCCGAAGCGCCATACGAGCGCTACCCAGACAACCACCCCTACATCCTCGACCCCGAGGGGACCGTCAGGAACAACCTCCCCGACATTATGGCCGACAACGGACTCGGCACCAACACCGAAGACCTACAGTGCCGCAACGAAATCATGCGAGCAATGGTCTACACCGCAGCCATGTTCGACAGCCCCGAAGACTTCGCCCGCTTCGCCCGCGTCACCGGTGACTCACTCCACCGCCTAGCCGACGAAGTCGAAAACACGGAGGACAGCTAACCATGACTGACCAGTACAGCAGCCGATCCCTCACCATCGCCGCCGAGCAGGACACTTTCACACCGGTGCAGATCGAAGCACTCCGATCCATCGGCCTACAAGGCGCAGCCCCCGCCGAGATTCAGGTGTTCTTCCACACGTGCAAGCGGACCGGCCTGGACCCCTTCGCCCGGCAGATCTACATGATCAACCGCCAGGGCAACTGGACGATCCAGACCGGCATCGACGGCTTCCGACTCGTCGCGCAGCGCACCACCGAGCGGACGCACGGAACGCTCGGATACGAGGACCCATTGTGGTGCGGACCGGACGGAGTGTGGCATGACGTGTGGGTCGCGGACGAGCCGCCGGTGGCATCGAAGTCCGTCGTGGTCCGTAACGGCGAGCGGTTCCCCGCCGTCGCCCTGTTCCGCGAGTACGTCGGAACCCGGTGGGATAAGAAGCTTGGCAAGAAGGTGCCGAACACGATGTGGCAGGAGAAGCCCGCCCTGATGCTGCAGAAGTGCGCCGCAGCCCTCGCCCTCCGGTCCGCGTTCCCCCTCGACCTATCCGGTGTCTACACCAACGACGAGGTTCAGGCCGACATTGTGGAGCCGGAGCGTCCCGCCGCGCCGCGTACCGATTCCCTCCACCCGGAGGGGTTCGACCCGGAGACGTGCACTCGCGAGGAACTGCAGGCGGCGTGGAAGCGGGCGAACGCGGCCCGGCAGGTGGGTGAGATGAACCGCATTTCGCAAATCGCCACGCGCCGGTTCAGCGGCGATAATGACAAGAACGGGCAGCAACCAGCCGACAAGGCCCCGGAGCAGGCCGAGCAGCCCGCCGAGGACACCACCATCATCGACGGCGAGACCGTCACAACCGACAAGGAGCAGTAGACATGAAGCAGGGAGAGAACCCCCTATTTTTCGAGGGCGGAGTCAAGGAAGACCCGCAAGTCCGGTACACACAGGACAACAAGCCGTGGGTCACCCTCGACGTAGCCAGCACGTCCCGCCGGTTCGACAAGGAAGCGAACGAGTGGGTGGACGGAACCACGACGTGGATTCCCGTCGCGCTGTTCGGCAACGGCGCGGAAGCAGTTGGCCAGCAGGTGCGGAAGGGAACAGTCGTCATGGTGTTCGGCAACCTCGTTCAGCGGTCGTGGACGACCGAGCAGGGCGAGCGCCGGAGCCGCCTGGAGTGCCGCGCATCATCCATCGGAGTCAAGTGCCGTAAGACCCGCGACGGCGCGGGCGCGGCCCCCGGCGCGGACATGGGCGACCCGTGGGGCTCCACCCCGTCCGGCAACACCGGCGGGGGAACCGGCGCGGCTGGGTTCGACAGCGACGAGCCGCCGTTCTGATGCGGTCCTGGAACCTCCCCATGTCGTTCACCCGCCCCCCACTGTCGCTCAACGACCGGGGACACTGGGCGAAGAAGGCGGCGGCGGTGGCGGCGGTGCGGAAGGAAGCAGCCTACCGCGCCCGCGCGACCGTCCCCCGGAACCTCGGCCACATCACCACCCGGCTCCACTACCTACCGCCGGATAACCGCCGCAGAGACGAGGACAACCTCGTCGCCACGGCGAAAGCGTGCTGGGACGGGCTTGTCGATGCGGGCATCGTCCCGGACGATACGAGCGAGTACATGACCAAGATCATGCCCAGGATCCATCACCACGAGAAAGGCCAGAAGCCGCGAATGTGGCTCGAAATCACCACCACCGGAAGCGAGGACACGAATGCAGCGGACAAGTAAATCGGACAACGTTTTCACACCGGTTGAGTCGGAAATGTTCGTCCTCGGCGCGATGATCCAGTCGCGCGATGCTACCGCCGAGATTCTGTCCTCGGGTATGAACCGGCAGATGTTCTACCGCCCGGATCACCAACTCGTTTTCGAGACAATCGAGCAGATGGAAGCGGAGGGGGCGCAGATTGACCCTGTGTTCCTCGCCGACCGGATCAACGCCGCTTCCGGGCGAACGATCGGAGATGTCGCCCAACTGATCTTCGACCTGATCTCAAAGGCCCCAACTCCGATTTCCGCGATGTACCACGCCGAGCGCGTGCGGGCGGGTTACCTACGCCGGGAATCGTACGCCGCCGCGGCGAAGATCAAGCAGCTATCGGAATCGCCCGAAGTCGAACCGATCGAGGTTGTGGAGCAGGCCCGCGCCGAGCTCGACAACCTAGGGACGGTCAGCGTGTCCGATGCCCCGTCAATGGTGGGCGACATGCTCGAAGCGACGCGGGACTACTACCGACAGGACACCGGGCGGATCACATGGTCGGGCTTCGAGTCCCTGGACTCCATCACGGGCGGGCTCAGGGCGGGGCAAATGATCATCGTCGCGGCCCGGCCCGGTATCGGTAAATCGACCCTCGCCCTGGACTTCGCCCGCAACGTCGCCCGCACCGACCGGGCGGCGTTGATGTTCTCCCTAGAAATGAGCAAGCAGGAAGTGACAGCACGGGCGATCAGCGCCGAGTGCTCCATCGACCTCGGGCGGTTCACGCACTCGACGCTGATGGATGATGAAGCGCAGCGGCTCGCGGATCACGCCGACGATATGAGCAACCTTCACTTGTGGGTGGATGATGCGCCGGGGATCACAATGGCGGAGATTCGGGCGAAGGCTCGGCGGTTAGCTCGCGAGCGCCCCCTGGGGTTGATGGTCGTGGACTACATCGGATTGATTAGCGCTGTGGGAAAGGTTGAGTCGCGGCAGATTGAGATTGCGCAGTACAGCCGGGCGCTGAAAATGCTCGCGAAGGAACTGGACTGTCCGGTTGTGGTGGTCGTGCAGTTGTCCCGGCAGGCGGAGATGAATGGCGCGCCGCGGCTGCACCACCTCCGTGAGTCGGGCGCGCTGGAGCAGGACGCGGATAAGGTCCTGTTGCTGTCGCGGAGTGATGGTGGTGATTTGACGGTTGATCTGGCGAAGAACCGCAGTGGTCAGCTGGGAAGCGTGGAGCTTACGCCGGTGCTGCATTACTGCCGGTTCATGGATCAGAAGTGGTCGCCGGGCGGGTATCAGTAGGGCGGTTCGGAAAAAAGTTTAAGTGTTTTTCGTTTTTTACTTGACTTACACCACCATATCACCTATACTATAGTTACAGGTTAAGGGAAAGGCCCGTAACCAACCACCAGAAAGGCAGAAACAATGAGCACCATCATCATCGAAAAGACCACCACCGAGAACCAGACCAACTGGACCGCCGGAGACCACACCCTCACCAAGAACACCTACGACAACGGCAGCGTCGAATGGCGGGTAACCAGCAACTTCAACACCAACTGCACCCTCCACATCGACCTCGCAACCAACGAACTGCGCTACGCAGCAGCCAGCACCACCGCAAAGGTCGAGGACATGGACAAGCTGATCGAAGAACTGCAAAACGTGAAGCAGATCGCCGAAGCCTTCCAGCAGATCATCGCCACCAACTAACCCCTCCACTCACCCCGCCCCCCGGGGCGGGAACACAGTAAGAAGCACACCATGACCATCGAGATCGACAAGTTCGACAACGTCGCAACATTCGAAACCTACGGCTACGTCCTCATTCGCGAAGAGCTAGACCCCGACTACATGGAACCAGGCGAACCGCCGGTCATGTGGCGCATCGCGTGCCGGAACATCGACAACACACGAATCGAGATGACCGTCAAGAACTTCACCAAGACCATCGAGTTCCACATCCTCGACACCCCACTCCAGGACATCGACACACACCTCAATAACGTGCAAATGGTCAAAACCATCGCCCGCATGTTCGAGTCCATCATGCAAGACGACTAACCCCCCATTCATCCCCGCCCCCCCGGGGCGGGACTCCAGAAAGGAAAACATCATGGCCGGTAAGCACCGCGCAGAAGATCGACACACCAGCAGCTACGACTACGAACTGATAGACGACTACTACGACGAACCCGTCACCATCATGGACTGGGTCGTGTTCATCGCCCTAATCATCATCGGCGGCACGTTCGGCTGGTTGCTGTTCCACTGGTTCAGCCCACTGTGGATGAACTAAGAGAGGGAGGACATACCACCATGAGCAAGAAAATCACCACCAAACCCGCTCCCCGCGCGAACGAGCTTCGCGACATCATCGCGGAGATCATCGGACGCGACGAGAACAAGAACGCCCCGGCGAAGGACCTCGCGACGATCATCGTGGGCGAGATGCTGAACGGCCAGTGGGTACGCAACGACCGCGAGCGCGCTATGGCCGCGAACGTTGGCCCGTCGCTGGTCATGACCTATCACCTGGATATGTCCGCAGACGAGTCTACTGGGTCTATCCACTGGACCACCACGAGCCCGAGCGAGTTGCTGGCGATGCTCGCGGAGACGGTTAGCTGGGCGATCAAGGAAGCGGAGGACGAGTTCCACGTCGCTGGCCCGGAGCTGCTGGCGATCCTGGTCGCGGCTATCGCGCACCACCGGGCAGAGGACGAGCGGAATGGGGGCGAGGATGACTAGCCCGCACCCCGCGGAGTCCCGCGCCCGCGACGAGCTCCGCACCGTCCTGATGAACCCGCCAGATGACCCTGGCGTGCTGCGGAGCCGCATGGTGGATGTGTTGAGCGAGTTGTGCCACGCGCCATTCGAGCGGTGGCCGCAGTGCGCCGTCGAGCTCCGACACATCATGCTCGCGCACCCGGAGACGGACAAGACGCAGCGCCCCGCCCGCGAATGGATGTGGAGCCGCTTGTCCACGATCGAGAAGATGCAATACAGGAAGACCAACAAGTTCTAGGAAGGACTGATCACAATGAAACTGCCGAAACTGCCCTATATAACGACCCTCGCGACGATGACGAGCGATAAGCGCGACGAGGACGAGCTGGTTCGGTGGCACGCCGAGCATATCGCCGATGGAATGGCGGTCGGGACCATCGACATGCTGGGTGACGTGTATGCCCGCCTACTGCTGGAGTCGCTGATTTCCACCGGGGTCTACTGGTCGTGGTGGGAGCTGGTGACAATGGAGGACGAGAACACGGTGCGGTTCGAGCTTGTGGACCGGACTGTCGTGGTGACTTTCGAGCGGCTATTTGAGCGGCTCAACGAGATTAGTCTGCCGGGTGAGGGGCGGTTCGTGGACGAGTTTAACCAGCGGTTGACTGACCGGGACTACGAGGGTCTGTATGGGATGTGTTCGGACTCGGCGCAGGCGGATGATGTGCTGCAAATGCTGCTGTTCGGTCGGGAGGTGTTTGCATAATTGTGTGCGTGACCTGCGTGTTTGATGGTCGCGAAAAAATGTCAAAGTTTTTTAAAAAAAGTTGCAAAATAACTTGTACGACATGACTAGATGGTATATACTATAGTTACAGGTTAAGGAAACACCTTAACCACCACCACAGAAAGGACAGCCCACAATGATCACCATGGTTACCAAGACCGGAACCTACCGAGGACACACCCCCTGGACCATCGCCCGCCGACTCCACGGCACCAAAGCACAAATCAAGTGGAGCACCGACCCAAACAACCCAGAACGCGGAACCATCGTTGAGAAGAACGGGGTGAATACCTACACCGTACTCGGAACCATCCTCGACATCACCAACGCCGACGGCACCGATTGGACCATCAACGACCGCATGGCCGAGTTGAAGCTCGACCCAGAAATCGACGATGCGTTCTTCGACACCGCAACCGGCGAAGAAATCATCATCCACTAACCCAAAGCCCCATCCGGGGCGGGCCACCCACAGAAAGGCACCACCATGAAACAAGTCATCGACGGGCTTGTTCAATTCAACCAAGCAATCAAGAAAGCACGGCTCACCGATGGGACCTTCACCCTCCAGGGCTACACCATCACCGACGTGAACCTCGGAGACATCACCATCACCGGCGGCGAGTTTGTCGACTGCACCTTCTACGGAAACGACCTAGCCGACGGCGGGTTCACCCGCACCGCCTTCACCGAATGCCGATTCGAGTTCCTCGGAGCCACCGACGCGGAGATGCGCGAGAACGATTTCAAGGACTGCTACTTCCGGGGGCTCGACGCGCTCCGCGCGGACTTCACCGGAAGTCAGTTTGAGGGCTGCACCCTCCAAACCACCGTGTTCATCAACACGAATCTGGAGAACACCATGTTCTTCGACTGCGAGCTGTACGGCGCGACCATGACCCTCGCGAACCTCAAAAAAGCAGGATTTATCAAGTGCAACTTCCGCAACTCCAGCGCGACGTATGCGAACTTCACGATGACGAACCTCACGGACTCGAACCTGTCCGGACTGTCGTGGTGCGGCTCGGTGCTTTCCAACACGCCCCTGGGCACGGTGTACCTGATGCCGACGGGCCGCGGTCTGGTGGTAGACGCGCTCGGGAAGCACCTCACACTGGACGAGTTCGCGGAACTGACGTTCAAGGAGGAACCGGCGAAAACTGCCGCGGTTGAGGGTATTCACCAGCTCGCCGCAGCACACCACCTGTCGTACGCGGATGATCTCGAAACAACAGTGTCCAAATGGAAGGAGCAGTGATTATGGAAGCCAAGAAGGCCACTCCCGAACAGCCGCCCCATGCCGACATTTGCGCATCACCCAAGTGCCCGAACCACGCCCTACGCGAAGTCGGGTACTGCAAGAAGCACGCCTACCTCCACGGCGCGGTTCACCACAAAGTCTCGCCCGTCATGGCCTGCAACCATATCAACTGGCTACTACAGACCGGCTCGACCCGGACGGGAGTCGCGACCGCATCCGGTCTATCCACCGAGACCGTGGACCGCATCCTCAACGAGAACACCACGGCGATCCAGCAGCGCACACACAACGCGGTCCTGGGAACCCCGCCGAGCCGGTCCATTCAGAAGATCAGCACGTGGCAGCTCGCCCGGCGTATCCGCGCCCTCCGCGCCGCCGGGTGGACGGTCAGCGACATCGCCACCGACAGCGGCCTATCGCTCCCCACGATCCTCCACATCCAGCATGAGAGGTGGCCCACGGTCCAGCGACGCACGGCGATCAGCCTGCGCGACACCTACAGCCGTCTATCGTCCCTCCCGGTGAAGAAACCGCACTACCGCGTCGCGAGACAGGGCTGGGCGCTCCCGATGGAGTGGGACAACATCGACGACCCCAACGAGCACCGCGACCGCCCGCCCCTGGGCGACGACAACCCGGGAAACATCGACAAGACCCGCATCCCGGTGGATGACCAGCTGCTCGCGAAGCTCCGAGAACTCGTCGCACACTACGGCAGCATGGCCGAAGCGGCGCGGCATCTCGGGTGGGACGGGAGCCGGGTCCGTACATACCTTACCGGGCGGGTGAAGTCCATCCAGGAGCGCACGTACATCCGAATCATGAATCACCAACCAGAACAGGAAGACAAGCAATGAGCATCAACCGACACCGAATGGCCACCTACATCACCATCGCTACTACGGCGGCGATTATCGCCGTGAAGGCACAGCCCGGGACCAAGACTCACACAGCATCCGCCGAGCTCGCCACCGCGATGCTCGCGAACGTCATCGCCCGCGCCGTGAAGGCCAGGTGTGGAAAGTGACGTACCTCGACCCTCGCAAACTCCGCGTGCGGTACCGCTCCAGGTTCGCGGTGCACCTCGTGTTCACCATTGCCTTGGCGATCATCGCCGAGACAGTATGCAGCGGTGCCGACCTCCACGATGACCTCAACTTACTAACCATGTTTTCCGCTGGGATGGCTCTCACATCCTGGATAACCCTGAAAGATTTCTCATGAGACCCACAATCCGCCGAGGAGGCTTCGGCCGCTGGACCGTCCACGAACCAGACGGCACCGCCACCAACTTCCGCACCCACGCCCAAGCCATTCACCACGCCGACGAAATCGCCCGCACCATCACCATCACACTCCCGCCGTACCGACCACAGCGCAAGGTCGAAGAGGTCATCGTCACGAGCACCGAATACGGCGGGACCTTCTACGGCCCACGGGAAATAGAACAAATAGACATCACTCCCAGCTCGGTAAAGACCATCGCCCTCGCCCTACTTGCTACTGCTCACCACCAGGAGAGGAACCAGAAATGAATCGTGAAGAAGTGCTTGACATTGTGAAAAGCGCACGAGAGGACAATAAGCTCCCGGACCTGCGCGGCGCTGACCTGCACTACGCTGACCTGCGCGGCGCTGACCTGCGCGGCGCTGACCTGTACGGCGCTGACCTGCACTACGCTAGCCTGCGCGGCGCTAACCTGCGCGGCGCTAGCCTGTACTACGCTGACCTGTACGGCGCTGACCTGCGCGGCGCTGACCTGTACGGCGCTGACCTGAGCGGCGCTAACCTGTACGGCGCTGACCTGTACGGCGCTAACCTGCACTACGCTAGATGGGGCGGACTAGAAATCAACCACCTACCCAGCGGCACCCTCCACCTCACCCCCACCCCCGAAGGCTGGCGAATAACCCTCGGCTGCTGGAACGGCACCCCCGACCAACTACGCGACCTCATCGCAAAGGACCAAGGCTGGCCAGAAGCCGAAGGCGACGAAATCACCCGCCGCCGACCCTACATCGAAGCCGCGCTTACCCTATGCGACCTCCACATGCAAGACCACGAAGACATTATCCCCACACTCGCCGAAAAGTGGACAGACAAGGAGAACAACCAATGACCGACAAACAACCCCGCACGCTTGCGGACATGACATCCGAAGAGCTCGAACAATGCCGGGGTATGTGGTGCGACTTATCCATAGAAGCCTGGATCGTGGTTAGTGCCTATTACTCCGAGCAATACAAGCAGACACTGGTGGTGCTGCTTGACCCCGTAGACGGCGAATTGCTAGAAGGCGTGCCCGCAACAGCAGTAACCCCCCGTTTCGATCTGCCCCGTGCTTGGACCCCGGACGGCACGCCCGTGGTGGCCGACCCGGAGGAATACACCGCCGACGGGCGTAGTCGAGTCTATTTCGAGGGCATTGAGAAAGTCGCCTTCCCGCCCGGCACCCGAGTCCGCCGCTGGGTGAGCGACTGGGAGGAAATCGAGTGACTATCTACACCGAGTATCGAGCCACGACGGCGCTTGGTGTCGACCAGGACGGGAACCTCCAGTGGCAGTCGCCGGAGTACTGGCATTGGTACACAGACGAGCAGGAAGCCCGCGAAATCTACGCCGACATCGTAGGCGGACCGTCCGATCGGCTCACGGCGCTCATGTCCCGCCAAGTGACCCCATGGGAGCCAGTAGATGGCCCCATCGCCCCGGACGGCGACCTCATGCCCGCGTACCGCGCCGAGCTGTGGTTGCCCCGCACCCGGGGTGGTCAACCAGAACGCAGCCGGGTAACCATCCCCAAATCCACATACGAAGCCGCCGAAGCATTCAAGGACCTTGCCCACCACCACGGCGACCGTGGGTGGCGCGTCTACGCCCGACTACAGTCGCCCATCACGATCCTCGAGCAGCGCGGCGCTGCGCAGCTCGTACCCCGCCCAGCCGGGCACATCTACAACCTCGCAAAGGATCAATCATGACCATCACACCCAAACAGGCACGCGCACGCCTGGAACAGAAACCGGACGCTAACCGAATCGAGCGCCGCGCCTACCGCACTATCGCCGGGATGCAGTGGGAGTACGCCCCGCAAGCCCACCTCAACGGAGCCTGGAAACACTACACCGGATGGGGCAACCGTAGGCGACCGGAGCCGCCATTCAACACGCCAGCGCACACATTCGAGGTCGGCTGGTTCAACAGCGAAGAAGAAGCGCGACGGATAGCGCCACCGCCAGATTGGGCAGAATACCGCATCGTCCGCAGACTCGTATCCAAACCGGAGGTAGTCGAATGAGCTTCGCAATTTACGGCACGCTCATCGGCATCGGAGCGGGAATCGCAATCGGAACCGCAGCGACCTGGGACGAGCGCCGATCCCGCATCCTACGCATCACCATCACCGCCGCCATAGCCGGGGCTCTAATACTAGGAAGCTTCGGCGGATGCCTGGCATACACGACAGATACACTGCAATGCCCGCCAGGGCAAACCGAGGTGTACGCCGAAGAGAACCCACACGGCCTAAGCGGCTGCGTCCCCAACGACCTACTGAAAGACCTCAAATGACCGCCAACACCGACTGGCTCAACATCATCGCCCACACCTCCCGCATCCTCCACGACATCGTCGAGGGCCACCCCGTGTCCACAGCCGACCTCCACAAGGCCGCAGCCGTATCCGGCTGGATCGCCGAAACCCCACAAGCAGACCAAAACATCGTCGCCGAGTTGTACACAGACAGCACCCCGGAACGCCTCGCAGACTTGGGGCGCGCCTTCCTCGCCCTCGCCCTCAACCGCATGGAAGAACAGGAAACAGAATGACCATCACGCCAGACCAAGCAAAGACCCTCAGCTGCGACGACTACCCCCGCCCGTGGGAAATCGGCCAAGTGCCCGTCTTCGACCCATGGGATGACTACGAGGATGCCTGGTACGCAGGCCCCGCCATCGTCTACGACGAAGACATCGCACCCCTAGTCGCAGCCGCCCCGGTCATGGCCGAGCAAATCGCCGGAATGCAGTGGGAGTACGGCATCGATCGAGAAAACTTACAGTGCAACCACATCGACCATCCAAACGGATGCCGATTGACGATGTGGTGCCAGAGTCTCGACAGCGCTCGTGACGGAGTCGAGATCGCGCAGCAATCAGACCCTACCGCCCGCATCGTCCGCCGCCTCGTCGGACAACCAGAAGAGACACCACAACCACACCTGCTACAATCACACACAGGTGAGTCCACCAACGCGCTGCAACGCAAGGACCCACCATAAAGGGGCACATCAGAGAGATACCAAGTCCATCACCAAGAACCCCCGCGACAAGGTTCGGCAAAACCTCGCGGGGGTTCACCCATACCCACCCAAAAAAACAACAAACCAAAACAACAAAAAATTAAGATAACATCAAACCATGACAAAACTCGGACACACACAAACCATCCCCACCAACCAACTCCACACCCACCACAAGAACCCACGCCGCGGCGACGTCCAAGCGACCGCCGACTCCCTGCGCGTCAATGGGCAGTTCCGACCCATCGTTGTGAACCGGGGGACGCATACGGGCCGTCCGATGGAGGTGTTGGCTGGGAATCACACGTTAATGGCGGCGCGTGATTTGGCGGAAGAGGGGGTGTCGGACTTCGCGGAGTTGGACTGCTACGTCGTGGACGTGGACGAGGATCAGGCAACGCGGATCGTCCTGGCGGATAACCGCACGGCAGACATTGGCTCGTACGATAACGAGGAGCTGCTGGCCTTGTTGGAAACCCTGGGCGACGAGTTGGACGACGTTGGCTTCGTCCTGGACTACCGTGCTCTCGCGGGCTTCGGCGCGTGGTTGGACGAGAAGTTCGACCACCAGCACCTGAACGACCGGGTGGGCTTCAACCCAACAGCGGAGAACATGACCCGGTTGCTGTACGAGACCGCGCGGAACATGGGGCTCCCCGCCATAGCGGTGTCGTGGTCGGAGACTCCGAAGACGTGAGCGACGTACCGACCGAAGGGAACGCTGTGATGGACTACGACTACATGACCGCAATGCTCGACTGGCTCGACCAGCATCCCGAAGCGAATGTGGAGCGCCTACCCGTGTCGGAAGTGTTCGGCCCGACAATTCAAGGCGAGGGACCGCACGCCGGGCGGACGTGCCACTTCATCCGCCTGGGCGGCTGCAACCTATCCTGCTCGTGGTGCGACACCCCGTATTCGACGGGGCAGCACGGCATCCCGCTTTCAACCGTTCCCCGGGTGATGGTGGACGATGTGGTTGCGCAGATCCCCCACGGAGCGATGGTGGTGCTCACCGGTGGGGAGCCGCTGATGCACGCACGCCGCGCCGGGTTTAGGGCGCTGCTCGTCCGGTTGAAGAATCACGGGTGCGAGGTGCATGTGGAGACGAACGGCACGATTGTTCCCCATGAGCTCGCCCCATTGTTTGACCACATCACCGTGTCCCCGAAGCTCGGCGCTCCGATGCGGAACCAGCACCATAACCCCACCCTCGGGCAGTGGGATACGTGGGAGACCCCGTTCTGCTTCAAGTGGGTTATCGACGTGGGCCGGGACGAGGACGTTCCCGAAGCTGTTACGCGGGCGGTTGATCTGTCGTTAGAGCACGGCTGCGACCGTGGGGATGTGTGGGTCATGCCGGAGGGCGCGACCCCGGAGCTGCTGGCCCGCCGGTTCACCGCGATATGCGACGCAGCAGCCGAGCAGGGAATCAACGTTTCGCACCGACTCCACGCCCTCGCGTGGGGCGACAGCAAAGGACACTAGATTATGCACAGTTACACCGAGGATCAGATCATGGCGGCAGAGTCCGCGATCAGTGGGCTGCTCGCAGCCTTCAACATTGACGAGGGCGACCACACCGACAACACACCGCACCGCGTGGCGAAAGCATGGGCGGATGTGCTCGGCGGGTACACGGAGAACCCGGCGGATCACCTCGCCACGACATTCACCGCCCCCCAGAACCCGGGGCTGGTGGTGGTTCGGAACATCCGCATGCAATCAACCTGTGCCCACCACCTGTTGCCCATCACCGGCACGGCGACGGTCGCGTACCGGCCCCGCCCCGGCGAGCGGGTCGTCGGCCTGTCGAAGATCAACCGACTGGTGGACGGGTACGCGCGTCGGCTCCAAGTCCAAGAGAACATCACCGCGCAAGTCGTGGACGCTATCGCCGATCGGCTGAACCCGCTGTGGGTCGCGTGCGCAATCACCGCCGATTATGGGTGTATGACCCTCCGCGGAGTCCGCGACGAGTGCTCCGACACCATGACGTTCAACGAGTGGGGAGTGCGGGACAGCGCGGATGTGGATGCGTTCTGGGCGGCGCACGTGGGCGGTGGTCGCCGTGGCTAAGAAACGCCCCGGCCCGCGCGTCGGCATGACCGAGGAAGAACGGCTGCAGGAAATCGAAGAGATGCTCCGCCTACGCCGAATGGGCGCGTCCTATGAGGCGATCGGTCGTGAGTTCGGCCTGACCGCTCGGACTGTGTGGGGCAAGATTGACACCTACCTTAAAGAGACACCGAAGCACGAGGCGGCGCAGCTGCGTGTCATCGAGGGCCGGAAGCTAGACCACTACGAGTTGAAACTCCAGGCCGACATCAACAAGGGCGATGTGCCCGCGATTAATACCGCTATCCGCATCTCGGAGCGTCGGTGTCGCATGATGGGGCTGGACATGCCGCAGCAGCATGAAATCACGGTCAGCAAGGAGGAAGAGGCGTTGGCTGATCAGTTGGTCGAGGAGTTCCTGGAGGACTTCCGCCGGGCCGCGCGGGAGGATGAGGAACACGACACGGAGTCGGAGTCGGAGGTGTAACGGTGGTTCGAGAGCCAACCCGGTCGGAGATTCTCGGAGCATTCGACCGGCTAAGTGGAGAAGCGCGGATCATGGCGATGCGCCGCGCCGTCACCGCCCTGCGGAACAAGAACAACCGCATGAGGTTCCGCACGCCCGGCGAGTTGGCTATGAGCGTGGACCGGAAGATGCGACAGACCCCGGCCCTGGAGCTGATCGACAAGGAAATCGCTAAAGCCCTCCGCGATGGTGGTCGGCTGATCATCACCATGCCGCCGCAGGAAGGCAAATCAACCCGCGTGGCAATCTGGACACCCATCTGGGCGCTGATGCGGAACCCCGATTCCCGTATCGTCGTGGCATCGTATGCGGCTTCGCTGGCTCGTCGTAACGCCATGGCTTCGCGTGAGATCATCGCCCAGTACGGTTCGGGGGCTATTGATCCACTGTCGGGCGCGGCGATGCCTGACCGCCTTGGCCTGGCGCTGAACCCGAACCACCGGCAGGCGACATCGTGGTCGGTCCTCGGGGCGCAGGGCGGCGTGTACGCATCCGGCGTGTCCGGTTCCCTGACGGGTAGGGCGGCTGATGTGTTGCTGATTGACGACCCGTTCAAGAACCAGCAACAGGCCGACTCCGCCCGCGAGCGGGAGAAAGTCTGGGAGTGGTGGACTTCGGTGGCGCAGACTCGTCTCGCCCCCGGCGCTGCTGTGATCCTGATCATGTGCATGACGGGGGACACTCCCGTCCTCATGGCGGACGGGAGCGAGCGACCACTGCGGGATATTCGACCGGGTGATGAGGTGGCGACGTATGAGGGGGGACGGTTGACTACCTCCACGGTGAAAAACTGGCGAAACAATGGCCCTGATTCCATCTACCGGATTAGAATGAAATCGGGTGTAGAAGTCCGCGCAAACGCACGGCACCCCTTCCTGACCGTGAAGGACGGCAACGAAACATGGACGAGACTAAGAGACCTGAAGCCGGGCGACATCATCCGGAGGGCTACTGGGGAAAGTGGCGAGGAGTCACCTGCTCCGCAGAAGGGTGTGACAAGCCCGCGAAATGCAAGGGCATGTGCATGTCCCACTACAACCGGAAACGGTGGGCAGACGGACACCGGCCCCCGTCTGCCAACCCGGAATCCCGTAGAGCCGCCCGAGTCAAGCACCGATACGGAATCACTGCCGACGAGTACAACGCACTCCTGCAACAGCAAGGGGGACGGTGCGCGGTCTGCGGCGAGTACCCTACGCCCGGGAACACTCGCGCCCACTGGGACGGGAAGCTGTGCATCGACCACGACCACGAGACCGGTCGAGTCCGTGGCCTGCTCTGCAACGACTGCAACCTCGCCGTCGGGTACGGGAAGTCACCAGACGTCCTCCGACGGTCCGCTGACTACCTACAACGTCACTCCTGACGAGGTGGAGTCCATCACCCCCTGCGGGGTGGAGGACGTGTTCGATGTGCAGATCGACCGGACGGAGAACTTCATCGCCAACGGGCTCGTGAGCCATAACACCCGCTGGCATGAGGACGACCTCGCCGGGCGGTTGATCCAACATGATTTAAGACAGACTCCGGAGAACCGTCTATGGCGGGTGGTGAACATTCCCGCGGTGGCGGAGGAAGGTGTGCCCGATGCGCTCGGTAGACAACCGGGCGAAGCGTTGGTGTCGGCGCGTGGTCGTTCCCGCAGGGACTTCGAGACGATCCGGCGGAGCGTCGGCGAGCGCGTGTGGACAGCCCTATATCAGGGCGTGCCGACCCCCACCACCGGAGGTTTGTTCGCGGCCGAGGATCTGAACAAGCACCGCTGCCAGTCGTCGGACATCATCGGGCGTGTGGTGTCGGTAGACCCCTCGGACTCCGGCACGGGCGACGAAGCGGGCATCCTAATCATGGGCTGGGACGACTACGGCAACGTAATCGTGGAGGAAGACCACTCGGCCCCGATGACCTCGGCGACGTGGTCGAAGGAAGCGGTGTCGCTCGCGATCAGCACCGGGGCGGGCGACATCGTGTACGAGGCGTTCACGGCGGAGGCGACTTACCGGGCGGTGCTGGAGAACGCGTGGCATGATATTCACCGGCAGGCGGAACTGCTCCGCCAGACCGGCGGGGATACCGTCGCGGCTGCTCAACTATGGCATGACGAGGGGCGTGGCGGCGATGGGCTCGGCGCGATGCAGGAAACATTGGGCATTCTCGATTTGGTGCCTGTGGAGGATAGGATGCCGTTCCGGCTGGTTCCGTGGCGAGCCAGGGGCGATAAGACCGCCCGCGCGGCTGGTGCCCGGCAGGCATCGCAAACCGGCAGGCTGCGGATGCTCGGCGAGCACCGCGTGTTGGAGAACCAGATGCGGACATGGCAACAAGGCCAGGCATCACCCGACCGGGTAGATGCGATGGTCAATGGGTACGAACACATCCAGAAAACAATCGGTGTCACCACGAGCATTGCCTTCCCCGGCGAGTGGTAGGTAGGGAGAGATCATGGCGCATTACACGATCGGCTTGTGGGAGCAGATGCGGTTCACGGATCTGTCCCCCACGGCGAAGCGTATCGTCGCCGCCGCGTGGATGAACCGTGGCAAACCACTGACCGAGGATGCTCGGCTCACCTCCGCCGACCGGGGGCGGATCGGCAAGATCATGGACGAGGAAGGCTTCGAGGTGCTGCAGGACATCCTCGCCACCACCGACGAGCTCCGTGCGGAGAATAGGCGACTCCGCCGCCGCCTAGCCGACGTTCAACGCGGACTGGTGGGCTGACCGGTGCTGATAGTCTAAGCGTGAGCTACATTCACCCATCATCAGAGGAAGTGACCCCCTATGGCCCACGTCATCATCATCGTGTGCGCCGCACTGCTCGGCGCTCGCATCACCCGGCTAATCACGGCTGACCAGATATTCCAGCCATTCCGAGACTTCGTCCTCCGCCGGTGGGGAGTCGAGTCCCAAGTGACGTACTTCGTCCACTGCCCCTGGTGCGTCGGCGTGTGGGTCGCGATCATCCTCGCCGTCGTCGCGTGGCTCACCGTCCCCGGCGACTGGCCCGTCACCGCGTGGTGGGGCATCCCCGGCATGGCCGCAGGTATGTCGTGGCTCAACGGGTTCACCGCCTACACCGCTAAGGGGGAGTAAGCCGTGGGCATCCTGAACAGTCTCACCGCATCGGTGAAGAAAATGGAAGTCGGAGTGCCGCAAAGCAACAGCAGCGGGTTTCAGGACGATAAGAAAAAGACCGCGTGGCAGGCCGAAGCCTGGGAGATGTATAACACCGTCGGCGAGCTATCGGCGGTGTGTCAGTGGATCGGATCATCCGCCGCCCGGGTGGGCTTGTACGCCGCGGATGTGGACCCCGACACTGGGCGTACCAACTCCCCGTCGGATAACCGCCTGGCTCGGCAGATCGTCCGCGATATCGGCGGCGGTGCGGAGGGAACAGCGGAGCTGCTGCGCCACGCAGCGACGTTGCTCACCGTCGTTGGCGAGTTCTACATCGCGATCATCACCGACGACAACACGGGCGAGGAACAGTGGTTGGTGATCCCCACGAATCACGTGTCGAAAACGATCCGTGGCGAGTGGGAGATCAAGCTGGGCGAGAAGAAGCACATCATCAACGACGACACCGAGTCGTTGTTCAAAGTGTGGATCAAGTCCCCGAACGAGCCGACGGAATCGCGGTCGTCGGTGCGGGCGGCTCTTCCGGTGCTTCGTGAGATCAGGGCGATGGATCGGATCATCGCGGCTGCTGCTCGGTCGCGCGTGTCGGGTAACGGCATTCTGATTGTCCCCGCCGAAGCGGAGCTCCCCCGCCGCCGACCGCCCCGCGCCGCCGACGCGCCGGGGCTTCCCCCACGCCCGGCCATGCCGACCCAAGAGGACGACGCGACCTCGTTCTCGAAGAGTCTTTACACAACAATGAAGTCGGCGCAGGACGACCCGGACTCGCCCGCCGCTGTGACCCCTATCGTGGTGAAGGTTCCGTCGGAGCACGCGGCGCAGTTCCGTCACTTGACGTTGGACACCGGTATCGAAGCGAAGGCGGTGGACACGCGGGAGCGGGCGATCCGCCGCCTAGCGTTGTCGTTGGATGTGCCCCCGGAGGTGCTGCTCGGCATGGGCGACTCGACGCACTGGAACGCTGGCCTGGTGGACGAGTCGGCGCTGCGGCAGCACATTAGCCCGCTTGTGGAGGTCATTTGCGACAGTCTCACCGAGTCGGTGCTGCGCCCGTTCATGCCGGAGGGCGAAGCGGGGAGTGTCGCGGTCGCGGCGGATATGTCCGCGTTGGCGCAGAAGCAGGATAAATCGCAGGCCGCATTGGATGCGTTCGACCGTGGCGTGTTGTCCGCTGCCGCGCTCCGCCGGGAACTCGGGTTCAGCGAGGACGACGCGGACGACAAGGACTCGGATGTGGCTCGCCGCGCCCTGGCGGAACGGTTGGTGACGAAGGCACCGTCGTTGTTCCCCTACCTCGCGGAGGTGCTGGGTTTCACCCTCCCGCAGAACGTGTTGGACCGTCCGATTAGCTCGAATGTTGGTGCCCCGCTGCGGGCCGTTACGGCGGGGGGTGATCATGGTGGCGCGTAGTCGTTTCAGCGCGGAGCCGAACCGGGGGACTGACGAGCTCGTCGGTATCGTCACCGCTGCTGTGAAGGAGTGGATCGCCACGGTCCGGGAGGATGTGGATATGATCACCGCAGCCGGTGAGGAATGGGCTGGGGAGGTGACGGTGAACGTTATGCCCGCGCTGGGTGCGGAGTTCATCGCCACGGCGGCGGCGGACGCGCCGAACACGGGGTTCGTGTCCCCGGACGTGGCTATCCCCTGGCCGTCGGGTGTGTCCGGCCCGGCGACGGTCGCTGACCTTCTCGCGGAGTTCCCCGCGACGTTCGCGGGTGTGGACCCGTCGCAGATCAGTTTCATCATCGCATCCCCGTCGTGGCGGCACCTGTTCGCGGACTACATGCGCACGACCGAGAACCTCGTGGTGGGAATGCAGGACACGGTGTTCCAGACGATGCAGGGTATCTTGTCGAAGGCTGGGACGGGCGGGAGTTTCGAGCAGCGGGAGCTGGTTAGGCAGTTCCTATCGTGGGATGCCGAAGGGGGCTATGAGGGGTGGATGCGCCGGGCGGAGCGGATCGCCCGGACGGAGCTTCATCAGGCCCGCACGGCGGCGGTTCACGCTTCCGCGACGATGACCGCCGATGCTGGTGTCCCGATGGTGAAAGTGTGGTCGGCGGCTCATGACGAGCGGACGCGGGTCGCGCACGCCGAAGCGGACGGGCAGACCCGCCCGGTGGACGAGCCGTTCGAGGTGGGTGGGGAGCTGCTGCGCTACCCCGGCGACCGGGCTAACGGCTCGGCGAAGAACACGATCCAGTGCCGCTGCACCGCGACCTACGTCGAGGATGAAATCGGCGCGGACATACCGTGGGCGACGCGGATCAATAGTATGAGAGACGTAGAGCGACAGATCAGGGAGTTAGATATGGATGCGTTGGCAGCTAGTGGCGCGAAGGGCCTGGAGTGGAAGGGCCGTCTCGCCCCGGTGGGTGAGCCGACCGGTGATGGTCGTATTTTCACGACCGATGGTGAGTTCCGGTTCCGGAAGTTTCCCCTTCCACTGCTGTGGCAGGAAACGACGAGCGAGGGCCACGACTCGTCCCGTATCGTCGGAACCATCGACCGGGGCGAGGTCACCCCGGACGGGTTCACGGCGGAAGGCACAATCTTCTCGGATGAGGATAAGGTCATCGCCCTGCTGGAGAAGGGCGTGATCCGCCCGTCGGTTGATTTGTGCGACATGCTTGCCGACACGTTTGAGGTGGAGGATGGTCCTCGGCTGGAGGTGCATTCGGCGACGATCATGGCGGCGACGTTGGTGGCGAAGCCCGCGTTCGAAAACGTGGGTATTCAACTCACCGGCGACGAGTCGGAGGTGGATACCGACGGCCTGGTCGCGTCGGCTGGTGCGGTGTTGGACCTGCCGAAATATGATTCGGCGGCGTTCGCTGACCCTGGCCTGGACGGGCCGACTCCGATTACCGTCACCCCGGAAGGGCGTGTGTTCGGGCACCTCGCGCTGTGGGATACGTGTCACGTCGGTCAGCCCGGTAAGTGCGTGACCCCGCCCCGTTCGGCGGCTGGGTACGCGCATTTCCACCAGTCCACGGTGCTCACCGATGATGGTCCGGTGGCGGTGGGCCGTCTGACTGTGGGTGGTGGTCATGCTGGTGTGCGCGCTGGTGTGCGTGCCGCTGCGGAGCATTACGACACGACCGGGTCGTGTTGGGCGTTCGTCCGCGCCGGTGAGGACGAGCACGGCATCTGGGTCGCTGGTGAGGTGAATCAGGACGCGCCCGCCGCGAAGCTCCGCGAAGCCGCGACCGCACCCCTATCTGGTGACTGGCGGCGCGTCGGCAACAGCTTGGAGCTCGTCGCTGCCTTGTCCGTGTCCACCCCGGGCTTCCCCGTGCGGCGGGAGTACGTCGCGGATGGTCAAGCCCTGGCGTTGTGCGCGTCCGGGTGGGCTGCTCCCGCTGTCGAGGAATTGTCCCCGGTGGATGCCGCCCGCGTGGCTGCTATGGATGCGGTGCGTGAGGTGTTCGCCGCCCTCCGCGCCGAAGGGAACTCCCCCGGTGAGCTTGCGCACGCGCCGGGGCTCCGCGAACGGTTCAAGGCCGCGCAGGGCGTCATCGGCTTCGACGTGGAGCCGGACGTGCCCGCCCGCTATCAGGCGGTGCGGGACATCATGGAAAGCAAGGAGGACTAACAATGGCTTGTGGAGCATGTGGCAGCGGAGGAAGCTTCACCCCGGCGACGTACACCGTCCGCTCAACCGACGCGGATGGTCAGGTGCAGGAGCAAACATTCCTGTCTAAGACGCAGGCGGTGATGTTCGCGTCGCGGAACGGCGGTGGGGAGATCATCACGAATAGGGGCGAAGCCCGTAGCTAGACTGTGGGAGGTGAGGGGCATGTCGCCCTGTACACTCCCGACGTAGAGGGACGAGAGACCGACAAGGAGACCAGATGAACACGCTGGATGACATTCTCAAGGCCGTGGCGAACATGCCTACCGACCCGGCGGAGATTGACAAGATCATCACCGCCGCTAAGGCGGTCTACGATAAGCTGACCGCCGACGCGGGCGATAACCCTACCGAGGAGCAGGTCGCCGCGTTGGAGAAGCTCGCGGAAGCCGTGACGCAGGCGCGTGCTGCTAAGGCCGAGGCCGCTAAGGCGGATGCCCAGGCCGCTATCCGAGGTCGCCGGGACCGCGCCGCCGCCGCTGCTGCCGCGTTCGCGGATGATAGCGACGAGGGTGGTTCCGACGATTCCGAAGAGTCCGAAGGGGCCGACGGTGAGCAGGACAGCACCGATGATTCCGACGACTCCGACGAGTCCGAGGATGACGACGCGGGCGAGTCCACCAACGAGGATGATTCCGACGACACCGATACTGACGAGAAGGAGTTCGCTGTGAAGCGACGCTACGGCGGAGCCACCGCCGGTTACCGGGGCGAAGCAAAGTCCACCACCCCGTTCACCCTCGACCCCGCCGCGCCGAACTTCAAGTCCGGCGAAGCAACCTTCCTCGACTTCGCGGAAGCGTTCAACGGCATTTCGTCCGGTCGCGCCCTGCGCGCCACGACCGTCGGCCAGCAGACCCAATCTCACTTCGGACACATCCGCCGCGACCTCCCGACCGAACTCGTCGCATCCGACGAGGCGAGCCTGGTCGCCGCGATTGACCACGCCACCGACGAGTCCCGCCTTGACGGCGGTTCCCTCGTCGCGGCTGCTGGATGGTGCGCCCCATCCGAGACCATTTATGATTTCCTGCCCACCCCGGCTGCGGCGAACCTGTTCTCCCTCCCGGAGATCAGCCTGTCCCGCGGTGGTTTGCGCTACCCGGTGGAGCCGGACTTCTCGACGCTGTACGCCACCAACCGCGGCACCATGACCGAAGCGCAGGCGATCAGCGGCCAGACCAAGGACTGCATCGAGATTCCCTGCGCCGAGATGCAGGAAGTCCGCATGGATGTCCTGTGGACGTGTGTCACGTCGAATCTGCTGGCTAACACCGGCTGGCCGGAGCTGACCGCGAAGTTCCTGGAGAACGCCACGAAGGGTCACCTCCACCGCCTATCCGCCGCCCGTCTGGCGAAGGTCATCGCCCTGTCAAAGAAGGTCGCCGTGGGTGTGCCTGCCCTGGGCACCGCGGGCACGGTGCTGAACAGCATCGAGCTCCACGCGGAGACGCTGCGCCAGAAGTTCCGCCTGGGCACCTCCACCCTGGAGGGTGTCGCCCCCGCATGGCTGCGATCCATCCTCCGCGCCGATTTGGCGTACCGCGATGATGTCCTCCCGGAGCGTGTGACTGACCAGATCCTCGACCAGCACTTCGCGGACCGTGGCGTGCGCTTCCAGTGGGTCGATGATTACCAGCCGCTCAACGGCGACCCGGCATCCGCTGGCTACCCCGCCGAGGTGAAGGTGCTGCTGTACCCCGCTGGCACGTTCTTCTCCGCCGTCCAGAACGTCGTGAACCTCGGCGCTATCTACGACAGCACTGGCCTGTCCAAGAACCAGCGCACCGAAATGTTCCTGGAGGATGGTTTCGCCGTGGGCCAGCGTGGCTACGAGTCCCGCGAGCTGACCATCCCCGTCGCGATCAACGGCCAGGTTGGCCTGCGTCACGCGACAAACCCCGCCGTCCCCGCAGAGTAACCTAACCGGATCGTAGAAAGGAGGTGTCGGCATGGCAACAGTTGTGAAGCCGATGCAGTTCGTCGGACGCGCCCCGCTGCCGACCCCGTCGCGATCTGGCCTGTACGCGGTAGCTCAATTCGTGGACGTGGAGCGCCCCGTCATTCACGGGGTGGAGGTCAGCGTCCCATCCATCGGCGGTCATGGTCTATGGCCGGAGCCGTGCAACCCCGGCCAGGGGCCGAAGCACGGCGGTAATTCCGCAACGTTGATGCAGTTCCCCGGTAACGCTGTGTGGGCTGCGGAAGAGTGCGCCGCCGTGGGTCTTTCCGAAGCGGAGTTGTCCGCCCGGGCGGTGGAGAAACTTAAGGCGGTTGAACCGATTGATGTGGAGCGGCATTTCGCCGCGCTGCTGAAAAAGGAGCCGAACACCGCGTCGAGTATCCCGCAGGCCGAAGCGACGATGCTGGCCGAGGGATTGACCCCGACGGTGCATGTCCGCCCGTCGGACCTTCCCCGTCTGATTGAGTCCCGGCAGGTCATCTCGACTGCTGGTGTGCTCCGCACGATCATGGGGAGCCCCGTGGCGGCGGGCGCGGGGTATGAGACTGACCTGGACGGCACCTACGTCACCGGATCTGTGACGGTGTACCGGAACCAGATCGAAACTCATAACAGTTTCACCCCGGCGACGAACCTCCGGTTCACCGTGGCGGAGCGTGCCTTCGCCGTGGTGTGGCTGGGTACTTCTATCAAAATCAACGAAGGGAGCTAGCGGTGGCTGGCGTAATTTTCGAGACTGACGGTGATGTGGTGACGGTGTCGCCCATCATGGGTCGGCAGCAGGATTTCCAAGATGTAGCGGCGAAGCTCGTCGCCGCTGGCGAGGTTCAGACGGTCACCGCATCGCGTGGCGTGGCGCTCCGCGTCACCCGCGATACCGCTGTGGCGGCTGGTGTCCTCGAAGAGGATAAACCGGCGGCTCGGTCCGCCAAGAAAACGACTACTAAGAAGGACGGCTAAACAATGGCTGCAATCAACCAAGCACTCCCGGTTATTAAGGGCTTCCGGATGCGCGCGACCCGCGTGGGCCGCTGCGGACTCCCCCTAAAGGGCCCGAAGAACCAGATCGTCACCGACGGCTTCATCGAGTTCGGCATGGAGCGCGAAACCTCCGATGGTGACGACATCGAGCAGAAGAACGCGTCCGGTGTCGTGTGCGCGACCGACCGCACCGAAGACCAGTTCAAGCGCTACAACCTCACCCTCCAGTTGTGCGGCATTCAGCCGGACTTGCTGACGATGTTCACCGACCAGGCGGCGGTTCTCGACGCTGACGGCGACACCGCGGGTTTCCTACAGCAGACCGGTGGCAACACTTCCGGTTCCGTGGCGCTGGAGCTGTGGGCCGGTACTGGCGGCGGTGATGACTGCGAGGTGCCGGAAAACGACGACATTTTCAAGTCTGTTGAGGGTGGTAAGACTGGCGGTCAGTGGTGGTACATCCTGCTCCCCTGGGTGCGTGGTGCTACCCTGGGCGACCTGACCATCAACGGCACCGACGCGGCGGAGGTTACCGTGTCGGCGTACACCGGCAGCGGTGCTCATTGGGGCCAGGGTCCCTATAACGTCGTGCCGGGTGCGGATGGTAGCGCGGGTCGCCTGCTCGCCCCGGTGCCTGCTCGCACCCACCTGTTGATGCAGCGCACCACCATCGCACCCCCGGAGGTGACGAAGGGCGCGGTGGAGCTTACCGTGCCGTCCCCGTATTTCTCCGCTGCCTAATCATCCGGTATAGTGGTGGGTGGTGGCCCTACCGATTAGGGTCGCTGCCTCCGCTTCCAGATGTTGCGGTGGTGACAAGAAACCATTTTTTCTTGCGCGTACCCATGATTCCCCCGCTGTCCACTCACGGCGGGGGATTCGTGGTTGTATGCTGGTGGTGCGATGCTGCTTCACCGTCGGGTGTTTTCAACCGCTGTGGTGCTCGGCGGGGAGTTTGCCGCCCGGCTGGTGGGCAGTATCGCGCCGAGAATGAGGGATTGTCCGAATGAGCCCCGTTCCTGGTTGATGATGGTGTGGAGACCGTCGCCCCTTGTGGCCTTGTGATCTCGTTGTCTTGTGGTGAGCAGCGATTGATCCGGCGTATGGGTGCGGAGGACCATCATTACCCGGGGGCGGGGTTTATTCGTTTCCCGACCCGGGGAGGGGTGTCGTGGTTGGTAGCATTACCGGTATGAGTGACCTTTGCGAGTGGCCGGTAGACATGTCGTGCTTCCCCCCTATCCCGGAGGGTAAAGAGGATGTGGCCCGCCTGGCTGTGGATACGGCTACGGAGATTCTGTGGGCGCTGACGGGTCGGCAGTTCGGGGTGTGCCCGGCGGTGTATCACCCGGGGGTTGAGCAGTGTTTGCGGTGCGAGCCGACGCTGTGGCGGGGCGAGTGGTTCAACGTGGATGTGTCCACAGCGGAGTGTATGCGGATCGTGCTGCCCGGCCCGGTGTTCGAGGTGACTCGGGTGGAGCTTTCGGACGGGTCCGATGGTGAGTTCGCGGTGTCGGGGGATGCGGTGGTGGTGCGTGGGGCTCGCCCGACGGCGATTCACTACCAGCGGGGTATTCCCGCGCCCCCCTCGGCGGGGTTCATGGTTGGCAGGCTCGCGGCGGAGCGGTATCTACAATGTGTCGATTCCGGGCGGTGCCGACTCCCCAAATACGCCACGCAGGTGACCCGGCAGGGAGTGTCGGTGCACATGGCCGACCCGGCGGAGGTTATTGGGGAGGGGCTCACCGGCCTGCCGGAGGTTGATTCGTGGATACGGTCGGTGAACCCTAACGCACTAGCGGAGGACTCGGAGGTGCTCGGATAATGGCGAGGACCGATCAGGTGTCCGCCGCGCTGGTGCGGTGGATGGATAAAGCGTTCAACGATTCCGAGGCCCCACCGGTCGGTGGCGTGTCCGGGGGGACGGAGCTCCGCCCCGGCGTGAGTCTCCCCGCGTTGGACAATTTCGACACGTGCGTTCTCGCGTGGGTCATGTCCGGCATTAGGTTCCGGACGGAGACGTTCCCGTCGCCCGCGGAGATTCCGCAGTGCGGTGGGCGGCTCGCCGTCGAGTTCACCGTCGGCATCGCCCGATGTTCCGAAGCGTTGGGTGATGGTGGTGTCCTCCCGTCGATTGAGACGATGGAGCGGGAGTTCGCGATCCAAGAGGACGACAAGGACCGGTTGTGGGCGGCGACGTGCCGGGCGGCGAAGGAGCTGGAAATGGAGCATCACGTCCGCTCGTCGGCGTTGTACCCGGTTGAGGTGTACGGCCCGGAGGGTGGCACCGTGGCCGTGTACCGGTCCATAATTTTCGAGTTGATGTAGGAGATCAATCATGAGCAACAGTTTCAACATTCGTATCCGCTGGGTCCGCAACGTCATGGGCTGGCAGCGTGGAGACGAGACGACCGTTACCCGCACGGCCTATATTGACAACCTAATCGCTAATGGCATGGTGGTTGTGGTGGAGGATTTCGCTCCGCAGCCCCCGGCGGAGAACGCGACCCGGGCGGCGTGGGCGGAGTTCCTGACGAAGATGGGGATTGACTTCCACGAGCAGACCCCGCGCCGTGATTTAATCCGCATGTGGGATGACCGCACCGCCCCGGCTGCGGTGGACGATGGGAACCCGTCCGATGCCGAGTAGCGGTATCGTTTTCACCCCGAACCGGGCCGGCATAGCGGAGGTCACGGCGGGCGCGGCTGGGCCGGTGTTCAAGCTGGTGCGTAAAGCCCAGGCGGAAACACAACTCGTCGCGAACCGGATTACCCCCACGGATACTGGTCGTCTCCGCGGCGCGAATGAGACCACGCCGATTGTGGTGCAGGGAACGAAGGTCGTCGCCGGGGTGGAGAACAAGACGTCGTACGCAATGTTCGTTCATGAGGGCACGCGGGCGCATGTGATTGAGCCGAGGAATAAACGCGTCCTCGCGTGGGTGCCGCGTGGCGGGACGGTGCGGTTCGCGAAGCGGGTGCATCACCCGGGGACGAAGGCGCAGCCGTGGCTCGCGAAATCGGCGGAGCTCGCAGCGAGCCGGAACGGGTTCACCTTCCGGAAATCGTGATAAGTTGGTGTGGAAACACACCACACATATCCCCTAATGGAGGAATCATGGCAAACGATAAGGCAGCGGCGTTCAAGGCCGATGTGGAGTCCGCGGAGGATCGTCGGGAGCAGCTTCGACGCGAGCTCGCGGAGCTCGACGGTGATGCGGATGCCCCGGTTGCGGAACATGGAGATTTGAGCGTCGATTCGTTTGACGGCATCGACCCGGAGACGGTCGAGGTGGAGTCGAAGATGCTGGGCCGGACGCTGCTGGTGACCCGCCCCACCTCGGCCGAGATGACGCTGTTCGCATCGGATGTGTCTTCGCGCCTGATCAATGATGTGCAGCGCACCGCGATCATGTCGGACTTCTGCCAGACTCATATCGACCCGGAGGATTTCCTAGCGTGGCGTGACGAGGTGCTACGCCGCGGTTCGTCCCTGTTTTTTTATGAGTCCATCGCGGCGATGGTGGACATGCTCGAAGAGCTCGTCGTGGATAACGACTCGGAGCAGGAGTGGGAGTCGTTCGCGAACCGGCAGGAACGCCGGAAGGCGGAGCGGGAGAAGGCGGCTCGTCAGAAGGCCCGCGAAGCGAAGTTGCGTAAGCGTTAGGCCGTGGCGCTGATCGTTCGCGCGTACAGCCGGGACTGGGAGTTTTCGTCTCCCGGCCCGGCTGTCGCTCTACGTATCCACGAGCTGGCGGGCATGAGCCCGAATGACCAGTACCTAGAAATAGTGGACATCGTCGTGGAGCACCTATCAGACGACGATGCGGTTTGGTTCGACGCGCGGGGTAAATACGAACTGCCGGAGGATGCCCCGGCGGAGCTGCTGATCGAATGGCTGGAAGCGGCGACGGGTAAGCCGTTCTCGGCGGTGGCTGCGTTGTCGTCGGCGTTGGTGGAGAGCTGGGCGCAGGTTCGGGGCCGGCTAATCACGTCGGGCATCCCGGAGCCGATGGTGCAGATCCGGCAACTCGGGTCGATGCTCGACGCGGTAGAGTTCATGATCCTAGAGTCCCACAAGGACGACAAAGAGAGAG
>NZ_JBQHTS010000015.1:0-56479 GCF_052065595.1 Collinsella sp. HCP28S3_E12 | reverse complement strand
GTAAGGGCTACCGCACGGGCCGATACTCAAAGCCCATTGTGGCATCCCGAGCCCGCGAAAAGAAGCTGCGCCGCGGGGGAGGCGACCCAAATGGCTTTCTCATATCGTCTTGGCCAGGATTGAGCTGATGTGGTTTCGCACGGTGCCTTCGCCCATATAGGCGGTGGCGGCAATCTCCTTGTTATCGAGGCCGCGGGCAATGAGCTCGGCGACCTCGAACTCGCGGTCGGTCAGGCTGACGAAGGCCGCGGGCCGGCGGGTCGTGCCCACCTCGACGCCCGCCCCATCAAAGTTGATATCCTCGATCGCCTTACCCTCGAGCACGCGTTTGCCGTCCATGACCTGGGCCAACGCCGGCGGAATGGCAGCGACATCGGTTTTGATCAGGTAGCCGCGGGCACCCAGTTTGAGCGCCGACACAATGTACTCGTCATCCGAGAATGTCGTCAGAAACACCACGCGCGCCGCAGGGTCGCGCTCAAGGATCTCGCGGGCCGCCGAAAGCCCGTCGCGCCCCGGCATCTGAATGTCGAGCAGCGCGATATCGGGTGCGTGTTCGGCATAAAGAGCCACTGCGTCGTTGCCGTCGGCGCCGGTACCCACCACCTCGATCTGCGGCTGGGCGCCCAGGATTATCTTGAGCGAATCGACCACCAAGCGGTCGTCGTCGACAACGATGAGCCTCATCGACCCTCATCTCCTTGCTGTTTGGGAACGGTGGCAAACACACGCCAGCCGCCGGCGCCGGCGCGCGGGCCGGCGGTGAAGGTGCCGCCAAGCGCCTCGACGCGCTCGCGCATGGAGCCGAGCCCCATGCCTCCTGTGACGTTGCGGCCGCTTGCTTGAGCCCCGCCTGCGCCATCGTCGGTAACGATGAGCTGGTAAAACGACGGATGCTCCATGCATCGTACGGTGACAGCATGGGCGCAAGCATGGCGTATGGCGTTGGAAAGCGCCTCGCGCAGGACCGCCGCAAAGCAGTTGGCGACATTTGCGGGCGCATGCTCGGCCAAAACCTCAAGTTCAATCTGCGGCCCGCCATCTGAGCGCGCGCCCTCCACGATGCGCTCGAGCTGTACGGAGAGATTCGCCGCGTTGTCGTTGAGCGCGTGGACGCTCGAGCGCACGAGCTGAAGCGCTTCGTCCACGGTGCGCTTGACGTCAGCGAAGTCGGCGGCGACGCCGGGCTCGTTGGCGTGGACCACGCGTAGGGCCTCGGTTTGCAGCGAGGCGCGCGTGAGCTGGTGCCCCACGTTATCGTGGATCTCGCGTGCGATGCGGGCGCGCTCGGCGAGCGTTGCGAGCTCGACCTCGTAGTCCTGGCGGTCGGCAAGGTCGCGGTTGCGCGCCTCGAGCGCGAGGGCTCGCTCCTGCAGCTCGTCGCGGGTGCGACGCATGCGCTCCTGCTCGCGCTCCAGCTGAGCGGTGCGCAGAGACAGCAAGGTGGCGGCGACTGAAAGGATGGCGGTCAACAGCAGCGCACGGGTGGGAAGCGCGCCGGCGTGGGCATATGCGACGAGTGCGCAGACAAAGATGGCGCCGGCGCCCAGCGCGACCCAAACGTGTTCACGGCGCACGCGTCGCGCGATGTCATAGAGGGCGAGGGGCGCAAACGGCACAAACGACGGCACAAAGACGGCCACCATAATGTAAGCGTAGCTCGCGGCCTCACCGGCGCGGCGGGCACGTTCGCCTTGTGCAATTTCCGTAAGCGAGGCGACTGCGACGCCAAGACAAAACGCCGCGACCAAGCAAGCGTCCACGGCAAGGCCCATTGCGGCCGCAATGCAGCACGCCAGCACGATCGATTTGTCGAATAGCCTGTTCATACGGGTATTGTACGCGATGGTGCGCGCGACGATTGCTCAGGCGCCGCAACCGTGACATTCCTCCCGCCCGCCCCCGCCGCACTCGTGACAAAGCTCACTGGTGCGCGCCGCCCGCACCTGCGATGATGCAATCGTACCGGGCCGCAATCAACGGAAGGGCCACCTCATGACAGACATCGTCCACGTCGAAAACCTCGTCAAGCGCTACGACGATCTTATCGCGCTCGACCACTTTAACCTGAGCATCGCCCCCGGCGAGATCTTTGGCCTGCTGGGCCCCAACGGCTCGGGCAAGACCACGTCCATCAACTGCATTCTGCAGCTGCTCGCCTACGATAAAGGCACCATCGAGTTGTTCGGCGAGCCCATGACGCCCACGCGTTACGACCTCAAGCGCCGCATCGGCGTGGTGCCGCAGCAGGTGGCGGTGTTCGACGAGCTTACCGTCCGCGAGAACATCGACTATTTCTGCAGCCTCTACGTCAACGACCGCAAGCGCCGTCGCGAGCTGGTCGACGAGGCCATCGACTTTGTCGGGCTGGGCGACTTTGCCAAGTTTCGCCCCGGCAAGCTCTCGGGCGGCCTGGCGCGTCGCCTCAACATCGCTTGCGGCATCGCGCACAAGCCCGAGCTCATCTTCTTCGACGAACCCACGGTGGCCGTCGACCCGCAGAGCCGCAATGCCATTCTGGAGGGCATCTGCCGCCTGCGCGACGAAGGCGCCACGGTGGTGTATACCAGCCATTACATGGAGGAAGTCGAACAGATCTGCAGCCGCATCATGATCATGGACGGCGGGCGCGTACTGGCGCAGGGCACCAACGACGAGCTCAAGCGCATGATTCAGATGGGCGAGCGCGTGACCGTCGAGGTCGGCGCCGTCGAGCTCGCCACGGTCGAGCGACTGCGCGCCCTCGAGCACGTGCTTTCGGTTGAGCTTTCCGGCGGCGAGCTCATCTGCACCTGCGAAGCGAGCCCGCACAACCTGGTTGACATCCTCGACACGCTGCGCACTGCCGATGTGGCGCTCGGCCGCGTGTGGAGCGAGCCGCCGACCCTCAACGACGTGTTCCTCGAGATCACCGGCCGCGAGCTGCGCGACTAGGGGGGCGGCCATGTTCAACACCATTATCATTACGGTCAAGACGCTGCTGCGTCGGCCGAGCACGTGGGTTTGGGGCGCGATCTTTCCCGTCGCGCTTTCCACGATGTTCATGTTTATGTTTGCGAATCTGAGCTCCGACGGCACGGTCGACCCGGTGCCGGTGGCCGTCGTGGCGGATGAGGCCTGGGGCGCCTCGACCTTTAAGGACGTGGCGACGTCGCTTGCCAAGGAAGGCGACGACCAACTGCTCGAGATCCACGAGTGCGACGATGCAGTCGATGCGAACCGTGCTCTTAAGGCCGGCGAGGTCGCGGGCATCTATGCGGTCGACGACGCGGGCACGCCCAAACTCACGTTGCTATCGAGTTACGACAGCTCGCGTGCGACGTCGGTGCTCACCGACCGCAGCATCCTGGAGACGGTGGCAAGCTCGTATACGCAAAATGCCGAGCTCATGCGCCAGATTGCCCAGGACAACCCGGCGGCGCTCGCCGACCCGGAGGCGGTTGCGCGCGCCCTGTCGCTCGAAGGCGGCACTCGCCGTGTGAGCCTGACGCGTGCCACGCCCGATGGCACGGTCATCTACTACTACGCGCTCTTTGGCCTGGTCGCGATGATGTCTGCCGAGTTTGCCGCCTTGAGCGTCGTCGACCTGCAGCCCAATCTGTCTGGCCTTGGTGCGCGTCGCTGCGTGGGTGGCCTTTCCAAGACGGCGTCGCTGGCCGGCATCTTTGTGGGCGCGTGGTTGGTTTCCTTTGTCTCGATGACGATCGCGATCGGCTACGTGCGCCTGGTCGTGGGGGTCGACTTTGGCGGGCGCGAGGGGCTCTGCCTGGTGGGCGGCGCCGTGTCCGCGCTTGCCGCCACGGGTCTGGGCCTTTTTGTGGGCACGCTTCCCGTTAAGGGCGGCAAGGCGTCCAAGTCGGGCATCCTCACAGGCTTTGCCACCACGTGTGCCCTGTTCGCCGGGCTTTATGGCGAGCCGGCGATGGCGCTTGCCGACGACGTCGCCCGCGCCTGCCCGGCCGAGAGTTGGCTCAATCCCGTCAAGCTCATCTGCGACATGTTCAACCGCTTGTATTTCTTTGAGGACCTGGGTCCCTTTGCCGTTCGCGCTGGCGCGCTGGCCCTTATGGCGTTGCTGTTCGTTGCCGCCGCCACGCTGATCTTTGGAAGGAGCCGCTATGAGCACCTTTAAGACCGCGCTTCGCATGGCACTGGCGCACCCGTTCTACCTGCTCATCTATACGGTGTTCATCTCGCTCATGGGCGTATTCATCGCGGCATCGGTGAGCTGGAACTCGTCGCAGCTCACCGAGTACGAGCCCTACGACACCAACGTGATCGTGGTCGACCGCGACGACAGCGACCTTTCGCGTGCGCTTACCAAGCACCTGGGCTCGCGCTTTGATCTGGTCACGGGTATCGGCGAGGACACCTACGACCTTGCGGACGCGCTCTCCAAGAGCAACAGCGCCAAGGGCAGCGCCGATTGCGTGTTTTTTATCCCGGAGGGGTTTGAGGGCGACCTCGTTGCAGCCGCCCGTGCGGGGGAGTCCCTGCCCAAGCTCGATGTGACCTACGGTGCCGGCACCATGGCGGCGGCGCTTTCGTCTGCCGAGGCCTCGCGCTGGATCTCGCTCGCGGGCGCTGCGGCCGCACTTGATCCTACTGCCTCCGACGGTGACGTCGCCAAGGCCGCCGAGCATGCCGCCGTCAAGCGCGCGGAGGTCGAGATTGAGCAGGTCAAGGTCGACTCGACAGCCGCCTCCACGCTTGAGTCGTACTTCAACTTTGGCACGTACGCGATTATCTCGTCGGTCATCGTATCGGTGGGGCTGGTGTTCTCGGGCATGAACGAGCCCGAGCGCGTGCGCCGCTCGGAGGCCAGTCCGGTCTCCGAGCGTCAGCGCTCGCTTGCCGTGTTTGCGGCCGCCGCCGTGCTCGCCGTCTGCATCTGGTTTGTGTCGAGCATGATGGGCGTCGTGGGCTTTGCCGGCGCGGTCGCCGAGGTCGGCGTGGGTCGTGTATGCCTGGCACTGGCGGCAACGTTTGCCCTGGCGTGCACGCCGCTGGCCGTTGGCTTTGCGTTGTCGAGCCTGGGCGCGCGCGAGGAGCTGCTCAACGGTGTGGGCAACCTGCTTGGCATGCTCATGACGTTTTTGGGCGGCGCCTGGATGCCGCTGTCGCTGATGGGCCCGGCCGTTCAGACGGTGGCGCACTTTGTGCCGACGTATTGGGTGAACGACGCAATCGGCAAGGCGCTCTCGTCGGACCTGACGTCCACCGTGCTGGGCGACATCGTCTGCGATCTGGGCGTCACGGTGCTCTTTGCCATGGCCATCGCCGCCGTAGGCCTAGCCCTCACTCACGCCAAATCCCACGCCTAGCCACCTAGTCATTGGGTGCTCATTGGGGACAGACTTAAACGACCAAGGGTGGTCATTGGGGACAGACTTAAACGACTAGTCATCGGGGACAGTCTTTGCCGATTCGCCGGCTCGCCGGCAGGGTTGGCAAGGGCTGTCCCCAGCTGCCGGCAGGAAAGGAACGTCCCTAGCCGCCAGGTGGCGAGGCACTCATTTAAGTCCGTCCCCAATGAGTGGTTTCAGTCATTTAAGTCTGTCCCCAATGAGTAGTCACTCATTTAAGTCTGTCCCCAATGACTAGGCGCCGTACTTGACTTTGACCCCGCTTTAACGGGTACCATCCTCTATGTCTGTAACGCCATATAGACCGAGGGGATATATATGACCGCAACTTCACCCACAGCACCCGCTAAGGTGTACTTCACCAACTTGCGTACGCATGCTCGCGAGAGCCAGCTCGACAAGCTCAAGCGCCTCATCCGCCGCGCCGGTATTGAGCAGATCGACTTTGAGAACAAGTTCGTCGCTATCAAGATTCACTTTGGCGAGCTGGGCAACCTGAGCTTTTTGCGCCCCAACTACGCCCGCGCCGTCGCGGATGTCGTGAAGGAGCTGGGAGGCAAGCCTTTCCTCACCGACTGCAACACGCTCTATGTCGGTAGCCGCAAAAACGCGCTCGAGCACATCGATACCGCTTATCAGAACGGCTTTACCCCGTATGCCACGGGCTGCCAGATCATCATCGCCGACGGCCTTAAGGGTACCGACGAGACGCTCGTCCCGGTCGAGGGCGGAGAGTACGTGCGCGAGGCCAAGATCGGCCAGGCGCTCATGGATGCCGATATCGTGATTAGCCTCACCCACTTTAAGGGCCATGAGCAGTCCGGTTTTGGCGGCGCCATGAAGAACCTGGGCATGGGGGGCGGTAGCCGTGCGGGCAAGATGGAGCAGCATGCCGCCGGCAAGCCGAACGTCGCGACCGAGCACTGCATTGGCTGCCGTGCCTGCGAAAAGATCTGCGCGCACAACGCTATCTCGTTCGACGACACCCGCGAGCGCGAGCTTGCCAGCGGCGCTACTCGCACGGTGCACGTGGCTGCCATCGACCACGATCGCTGCGTGGGCTGCGGACGCTGCATCGGCGTGTGCAACCAGGACGCCATCAAGCCCGTCTATGACGCCGCGGCCGACGTGCTCAACTGCAAGATCGCCGAGTACACCAAGGCCGTCGTCGACGGCCGCCCGAGCTTCCACATCTCGCTTGCCATGGATATCAGCCCCAACTGTGATTGCCATCCCGAAAACGATACGCCTATCGTCAACGATATCGGCATGTTCGCGAGCTTCGACCCGGTCGCCATCGACCAGGCCTGTGCCGATGCCGTCATGGCGTCCGAGCCGCTGCCCAACACCGAGCTCACCGATAGCGCGGCCAAGATGGAGCATAACCACGAGCATCTGGAGGGCGAGCAGGCGCGTGACCCCTTCTGCATCACGCATCCCGACACCGACTGGCGCGCGTGCATCGCGCACGCCGAGAAGATCGGCCTGGGCACGAGCAAGTACGAGCTTATCGAGGTCAAATAGCGCCTAGCTATTGGACAATATAAGCGCCTTTGTGGCGTAATTCGAGCAAAAGCCGCCCGCGAGCACAGCGCTCACGGGCGGCTTTCCGGAAGTATGCGGCAAATTTCGAGACCGCCGAGCACACGACATTTTTTGGCAACAAAACCCCTGATAAATTGTTGGTAAAACTGCGGTCTGGTCGGCAGTTCCAGATTTTGCCGCATACTTCCGAAGGCGGGAGCCAAAACGGTCCTCCAGCGCTGTAATCAACCATGATTGTTCGCCGTTGATGCGTCAACAAGAAAAGAATGGGTAAACAAGGGGTCACGTATGGTGCAAATTTCGCACGTACCCAGACGCTTTGATATAGTGTTGAGAACTCTTTACGTTGGAGGATGTAACCGGCATGTCCGATTCGAGCGACAGTTCTAAGCCGCGACCCAAGACCGCGGCCGTTCCACACTACACGGTGGGTGAGGAGATCATGAACTCCGTCACCCATGGTGTCGGTTGCCTGCTGGGCATCGCGGGCCTGGTGCTCCTGATCGTATTTGCCGCTCTTCGCGGCGGAGGCCCGGCTCACATGGCCGCGGCGATTGTCTATGGCGTCAGCATTATCCTCGAATACCTAGCCTCTACGCTCTACCACGCGATTCAGCCCGCACGCGCCAAGCGCGTGTTTCGCATCATCGACCACAGCTGCATCTACCTGCTCATAGCCGGCAGCTATACGCCGTTTTGCCTCATCACGCTCGCAAACGATGGCGGCCCTATGCTGTTCTTTGCCGTATGGGCCATCGCCATTATCGGCATCGCCCTCGAGTGCTTTATGCGCGAGCGTCAACCGCACTGGGTAAGCGGCCTGGTCTACCTGCTGATGGGCTGGCTCGTCGTCTTTAAGCTGCCCGAGCTCGTGTCGCTGCTCAACCCCGTGGCACTTGCCCTGCTCGCTGTCGGCGGCGTGTGCTACACCGTGGGCGTGCCGTTCTACATCGCTAAAAACGTGCGCTACCTGCACAGTGTGTTTCACTTGTGGGTGCTCGCCGGCAGTATCTTCCAGTTCATGGCGGTGATCCTCTTCGTAATCTAGCGATCACGTCTGTGCCTGCGGACCCATCCAAGCGGCCGCCGGACGCAACTGCCCTATCCGTTATCTACGCTTACTACCTAACGTCCCGAATCTTGGAGGTTCGAGAAACTCCCGATGGACATAACCATCTCCCTTATCACCACCCTCGTTTTGACCCTCATCAACGGCTACTTCTCTATGTCCGAGATGGCGCTCACCACGGCAAAGCGCGCCGTGCTGGAGCACGAGGCCGAGGAAGGCGACAAACGCGCCGAGCGCGCCGTTAAGCTGGCTGCCGACTCCGACCAGCTGCTCGCCACCATCCAGGTCGCCATCACGCTCGTGGGCTTTGCCTCGTCCGCCGTCGCCTCGACGAGCTTGTCCGACCCGCTCGCCACGTGGCTCATGAGCTTTGGCATCGCGCCGCTCTCTGCCATCGCGCGCGGACTGGCGCCGGTCATCATCACCGTTGCGGTCGCCTTCGTGTCCATCGTGATTGGCGAGCTTGTGCCCAAGCGCATTGGTCTGGCCAATGCCGAAGGCGTGTCCAAGCAGGTCGTGGGGCCGCTGTCGTTTTTCCAAAAGATCGCCCGTCCGCTCGTGTGGCTGACTGGTGCTTGCTCCGATGGTCTGGCCCGCATCCTGCGCATCAAGAGCGCCGACGATCGCCAAAACGTCTCGGAGGAAGAGATTAAGTACATGGTCTCGGAGCAGGACGACCTGCTCGACGAGGAAAAGCGTATGATCCACGAGATCTTCGACCTGGGCGATACCGTTGCCCGCGAGGTCATGGTGCCGCGCGTGGACACCACCATGTGCGAGGACGACGAGACGGTCGCCGACGTGCTGTCCACTATGCGCCAGACCGGCTTTAGCCGCATCCCCGTCTATCACGAAGATCCCGACAACGTGGCGGGCATCGCGCACATCAAGGACCTGATTCAGCCCTCGCTCGACGGCGAGGGCGACCAGCCCATCGCCGGTTATTTGCGCGACGCCACCTTTGTGCCCGACACCAAGGACATCCTGCCGCTGCTGTCCGAGATGCAGACTTCGCACGACCAGATCGTGGTGGTCGTGGACGAGTACGGCGGCACGGCTGGCATCATTACCATCGAGGACATCGTCGAGGAGATCGTGGGCGAGATCGAGGACGAATTCGACCCCGACAACAAGTACCTCACGCGTCTTTCGCGCCGTGAGTGGCTCGTCGATGGGCGTTTTTCGTGCGATGATGCGATTGAGCTTGGTTGGCCGCTCGAGGAAAGCGATGATTATGAGACCATCGCCGGCTGGATTTTGGAACTTTGCGACTCGGTGCCCGACATCGGAGAGGTGTTTGAGGTTGCAGGGTACAAGTTCAAGGTGCAGTCGATGCGTGGCCAGCGCATCTCGCTTATTCGCGTGATCGCTCCGGCCGAAACCGATAAGAAGGATTCCGAGTCCTCGGCAGATAATCCGGCGACGCCGGGCGCGGGCTCTGCGGGCCCGCACGACGGCGACGAGTAGGGCAAGGAAGAGTAGGGGAGAGTTATGGCAGGCCTGTTCAACATCCTTAAGGTCACCGTCAGCGAGGACAAGATCTGCGCGCATGTGCTGGTGAACCCCGGCATGCCGCTCATGACCTCGGAGGACATCGAGGCCACGGCGCGCGTGTATTACCTGGTGCCCGCGATTGCCAAGCACCTGTGCCTAGGCGATTCCGGTCGTGAATTCCAGGACTGCATGGGCCAGACCGAGCTTTGCCATCTGCTGGAGCACGTGACAGTGGAGCTCATGAACGAGACCGGTCTCGCCGGCAGCATTTCGTGCGGCCGTACCCGCGTAAGCGAGCACGATGAGCGTGTCTTTGAGGTTGAGCTTTCATGCCCCGATGACGCGCTGGCCATCGGCGCGCTGTCTTCGGCGACCTTTATGATGGACTGGGCTTATCTGCACGCCGACCAGCCTGCCCCTGACGTGGAGGGCACGGTCGCGGGCCTGCGCAACCTGGTGCTGGGTATGCGCGCCGAGGCCGAGGGCAAGGATCCGCACGAGGCCATCGCCGCCGCAAACGCCGAGGATGTGGCCGAAGGCGAGGCTCCTGCCGATTCCGAACCCGGCGTCGAGGCAGCTGCTGAGGAAGCTGTCGAGTCCGAGCCCGCGGAGCCCCAGGGTGTCCCGAGCTTTGACGATGAGCTGCAGGAGGCAATCGATACCGAGGGCGCGACCGCCGAGAGCCACGAGGCCCCCGCTGCCGTCTACGGTGGCGCGGCGACGGTTCCGACAGGCCCCGCACAGGAAGGTGCGCTTCCGCTCGTTGATGGCGCCGGCGAGGACCCGGCCGCCACGGTGGCCATGCCTGCCATACCGCAGGAGTAGGCTCACTCGCTTATCACCATCATGTACCTGCGCTTTTACCGTACGCAGATGAGCGCGACGGCAAGTGTTGCGCTGCGGGTATAATGGACAGCATTCAAACGGTGGGCATCGAGGTGCCCGCAGGAGAGGAATGATCATGGGAAAGACTTTCAGCTTTGTTTCCGGTGCGCTCTTTGGCGCTGCCGCCGGCGCTATCATCGGCGTTGCTCTGGCCCCGCGCTCGGGTGCCGAGACCCGTGCCATGGCCGCCGATATCGC
This sequence comes from Collinsella sp. HCP28S3_E12, assembly GCF_052065595.1. NCBI lineage: Bacteria > Bacillati > Actinomycetota > Coriobacteriia > Coriobacteriales > Coriobacteriaceae > Collinsella > Collinsella sp. HCP28S3_E12. The sequence goes on along the minus strand of NZ_JBQHTS010000015.1, from coordinate 45,922 downwards.
CAACGATGCCTGGGACAACATGCGCGACACCTACGAGCACGGTGCCGAGGAGGCTCGTGCCGCGGTCAACGACTTTGGTCCGATGGTCGACGCCAAGACCGATGACCTGCGCGCCAAGGTCGACCTGGCCCGCGAGCGCATGGACCAGCTTCGCGAGCAGCTCAACGACGCCATCTCGGGCGGCAACGTGACGCCCGCTGCCGACGTCGTGGTCGAGAACGTCACTGAGGCCGACACCGAGGCCACGGAGCCCTCGACCGAGGCATAATGCGCGCAGGGGATTTTGTCGGCGTCAAGGTTTATCGTAAGCCTGCCGAAGACAAGCGCACCAAAAAGGACGGCACGCCGCGCAGCCCCAAAAAGCTCGGCAAGATTCACTTTCCGGTCTTTACCCCGGGCGGTACGCGCGTGGTGGGCTTTATGGTTCGCCAGTCCGATATCGCGGGCATGATCGAGCGCCCCGATCGATTTGTGGCGCTCGATGCCATCGGCGTCTATGAGGGTGCTGTCGCGGTCGACGATGTCAAGGGCACCTACGATGCCGCCGCGGCCAAGCGCCTCGATATCAACCTGGACGATTGCATCATCTGGGTTGGCATGGACGTGCGCACGGAATCGGGCGACGTCGTGGGCTACTGCTCGGACGTTGAGTTCAAGCCGCGTTCGGGTATCGTGCAGACGTTCTACGTGACCGCCGGCACTGCCTCGAGTGTGCTGGTGGGCGACACACAGATGCCGCCGACGATGCTGCTCGGCTACGAGAACGGCGCGATGATTGTCTCGGACGAGGTCAAGTCGCTCGGGTATTCGGGTGGCGCGGCCGCCAAGGCTGCCGAGGCCAGTGTCGTGGTGGGCGATAAGGTCAAGAAGGGCGCCAAGGTGCTCGATGACAAGGGATCGGCCGCCGTGGACAAGGGCAGTCGCGCACTGGGCAAGCAGCTCGGCAAGACGCGCGGTATGTTCAAGGCCTTTAAGGACGAATATCAAAAGGCGAGCGGGGGCTCGTCAAAAGCTAGCAAATAGCGACGTACCAAATGATGGGGGGCGAGCCGGAGACATGTTGCTCCGGCTCGCTGTGTTTATGGGGGAGGGCACATGCGCCAAAACGGATCTAACTTAAACGGGCGCTCGGGTGCGCGTCCGACGGCGCGACGCGACCTGGGGCAGCTGCCCAGCGGTCAGCGTCGACGTCGCCGTAAACCCGGCGCGATGTACCTCAACCATAGCCGTGGGTTTAGCGATCGCAGCGCGCGCATCGGCAACGGGCGCTCACCGCGCCGACCGTCCCGCCTGCCCTATGCGCTCATCGCTGTCGGCTGTGCGCTCGTGCTGTTTATCGCTGCCGTCGTGGGCTATGTCAATCGCAGCGTGGACATTGTGCTCAATGGGGAGCAGGCTTCGGTGCGCGTGGGCTCCACGTTGCAGAACCTTATCGATGATCAAGGCCTGACCGACACCTACGATGCCGGCGACTTGTTGGCTGTCGACGATAGCGTGCTTACCCGCCGTGGCGGCGAAAAGCTGTCGGTGAAGGTGGACGGCAAACGGGTGAAGCAGGGCAAGTGGAATAGCCGCGAGCTAACGGGCGGCGAGAAAGTGACGGTCAAAGACGGCCGCGACACGTACGAGAAGCACGAGGTCCAGGTCACGACCATTGAGCCCAAGTTGAAGGTCGAGGGCACGGGCGCTATCGAATACGTTAAAACCTGGGGCGTTCGGGGCCGCTCCGAGGTATGGGTCGGCGAGCAGTCGGGCAAGACGCAGGACCGCGGCGAGGTCGTGCCCGCCACCGACTGTGTAGTCGAGTGCGCGAGCGTAGCGCCCAAGGGCAACGAAAAGTACGTGGCCCTGACATTTGACGAGGGCCCGAGCGGCGCGACCAAGCAGGTCTTGCAGGTGCTCAAGGAAAAGGGCGTCACGGCGACGTTCTTCCTTTCGGGCGATGCTGCGGAAGCCTCGCCCGCTACTGCCAAAGCGATTGTCGATGCCGGATGCGAGATCGGCTCCAACAGCTACAGCGATGATTCGCTCAAGGGCAAGGATCGCGAGGCGGTGCGCAAGCAGATCACGAAGGGCACCGAGGCGATTAAGTCGGCGACCGGCGTCGAGACGATGTTGCTGCGTGCTCCCTACGCCGCGTTTGACGAGCAAAACTGGATCGATGCGATGGACCTGGTGTCTGCCGTGGTCTCGTGGAATATCGATTCGGGCGACTGGCTGCTCAACGGCGCCGACGAACAGGTTTCGACAGTGCTCGAATCGGTGACTCCGGGCAACATTGTTTTGTTCACCGATAGCGACGAGTGCTCCGAACAGACGCTCGAAGCGCTGCCGCAGATCATCGATGGCCTTGTCGCCAAGGGCTACAAGATCGTGACGCTGAGCGATCTGGTTAAGACGGATACGTCGCTGAGCAAAAAACTCACCTCGCTAACGAAGACTTCCATGCCCAAGAACGCCGTGTTTCCCCAGCTCGCCGAAGATAACGACACCACAGACTAGTCACGGGGGACGTTTTTAAACGACTATGTCACGGATGCGTCAGCGTTTGGTATGCCTGCGATGTTTGGAGCATAAATTTGGCGTCACGGCGCGATGCTGATGCTATAGTTACTGCGGATAACAAGGGTCAAGAGAAAGGTTGCAGGTGAAATCCAAACCTCGACCATACAGTCGATGACCCCTTGCAGGTGCTTCTTGCGCATGCACGGGGTGTGAGCGCCGAGCGGTGTGCCGCCCGCGCATGCGTATACATATCTAAAAGTCCACGGATGGCGTGCCGGCATGGCCACGGTCCGAAGGAATAATGATGGGGAGCACCAGTGAATTATCTGAGTGAGATGCTCAAGCTGCCGGTCTTGGACGTCGATGGCGAAAAGCTCGGCGTTGTGAACGATTTTGGCATTGCTACCGGCGAAGTTTTTCCGCACGTGACGTCGCTCGCGTTCCGCGGTCCCGGCAAGACGCCGTTTATGATCAGCTGGCGAAAATGGGTCGACCGTATCGACGAGACGGGCGTATACCTTAAGACGTCGGCTACCGAAATCCGTTTTTCGTACCTGCAGCCGACCGAACTTTTGCTCGCGCGCGACGTGCTCAACAAACAAATCGTCGACACGCAGGGCATGAAGGTTGTGCGCGTAAACGACATCAAGTTTTCCATGTCGGGCGAAAATCAGCTGCGCCTGCTGGGTGCCGAAGTCGGTGCCCGCGGTCTGCTGCGTGCAATCAGCCCCGCTCTTGAACATGTCGTCGAGGGCTTTATGAAGCACCTGGGCAAACCGCTCGGCGAGGACATCATCGCCTGGTCCTACATGGACCTGCTCGATCGCTCGACTAAGAACATCCAGCTGTCGGTGTCGCATAAGACGCTCGGCGAGCTGCATCCTGCCGACATTGCCGACATTATCGAGCAGCTCGATCCTCGCCTGCGCGCGCAGGTGTTCGCGCAGCTCGACACCGCCCAGGCCGCCGAGGCCATCTCGGAGTTCGATGACGACGAGCTCATGACCGAGATGCTCGAGGGCCTGTCCGACACGGATGCGTCGTCGATGCTGGCCATGATGGACCCGGACGACGCCGCCGACCTGATCGACGAGCTCGATTACGAGAAGGCCGAGAAGCTCCTGCGCCTGATGGGCGTTCAGGAGGAGAAGGCGATTCGTAACCTGCTGGGCTATGAGGAAAACACTGCCGGCCGCATTATGACCTCGGAGTTTGTCTCCCTGCCTGCCACGGCGACGGTCGGTGACGCCATCGAGGCGATCCGCAAGCTCGACGAGGATTTCGAAAGCGTCTACTACGTCTATACCGAGGATCCGAGCGGTATGCTGACCGGCGTGCTCTCGCTGCGCACGCTGATCGTGGCCGACCGCGACGCCACGCTGGGCCAGCTGGCCTACCGCGACCTGGTTTATGTGTCGCCCGACGAGGACCAGGAAGACGTAACGGACGAGATGACCAAGTACGACCTGGTCGCCATCCCCGTCTGCGATGAGAACCGCCACATCTTGGGCATTGTGACCTTCGACGACGCCATGGACGTTATCGCCGAGGAGCACCAGGAGGACCTGCAGATCGCAGGCGTCGGCTCGGGCGATAGCGCGTCCGACGACTCGACGAATGTGCTCAGCTGGTTTGTGCATCGCCAGTACTGGGTTGTCGTGTGGGGCATTGCCTCGTGCATCATGGCGGCAGTGCTGGGGACGGCGCTGGGCTCCGCGCATCTGGTGGTGTTCCCCATGTGCGCCATGCCGCTCGTGCTGCTGGCTGCCTCGCGTATGGTGTCGTTCGTCAAGAACTACTTCCTGGAGTACGACGGCCATGACGATGAACCCAAGCCGTATCTGGGATTCTTCTTCCAGAGCACGGGCATGGGCCTGATCCTGTCGCTCGTGACCTACCTGTGCGCTCAGCTGGTGCGCACCACGGCGTTCCCCGACGCGCCCATGCTTGAGGAGCAGCTCTTTACCGGCTGCTTTAACATCGCGGCCACCGTCTGCCTGATTGGCAACATGAGCGCTGTGATTTACCTGATGGTGCTGTTCTGGCGCGACGAGCACGACCTCAATACGTCGGGTACCGCCATGAACGTCATTGCCGTCATGATCTCGTGCGTGGCGTACTGTGCCGCTGCGGTGCTGCACACCATGTCGGTCATGGGTTAGGTGGTCGCGTGCAAAATAGCAAGCAAAAGCAGGGCACCAAGCAAAAGCTGACCATCGCGGCCATCTTTGGTGCCATGGGTCCTGGCCTTCTGGCGGCGCTTTCGGGCAATGACGCCGGCGGCATCGCCACGTATTCCAGCGCCGGTGCCAGCTATGGCTACAAGATGCTCTGGATGCTTCCCGTCATGACCGTGCTGCTCATCGTGACGCAGGAGACCGCGGCACGTTGCGGCTGCGTGACGGGCAAGGGCCTGGCCTCGCTCATTCGCGAGCGCTTTGGCGTGCGCAAGAGCGTGCTGGCCATGGCGGCGCTGCTGATTGCCAACACAGCCGTGACCATTTCGGAGTTTGCGGGTATCGCGAGCGGCCTTGCCCTCTTTGGCGTGCCGGCGAGCATCTCGGTGCCGCTTGTGGCGCTGATGGTTTGGATGCTTACCATGTCGGGTAGCTTCCAGCGCATCGAGAAGATTCTGTTGCTGGTGAGCTGCGTGTTTGTGACCTACATTGTCGCTGCAATTATGGCTGGTCCCAGTTGGGGCGAGGTGGCGGTCGATCTGGTTGTACCCAACATTCAAAATGACCCCAGCTACGTGTCGCTTGTGGTCGCGACGATCGGTACCACCATCGCGCCCTGGATGATTTTCCTGGCACAGAACAACGTGGTCGATAAGAATGCGGGCGAGGACGATATCGTGTTGCAGCGCATCGATACCGTGAGCGGCTCGATTGCCGCCGATGTCATTGCCGGTTTTATTATCATCACGACCGGTACGGTATTGTTCCCCGCGGGCATTCAGATTAGCGATGCTGCAGACGCTGCCCGCGCGCTGGAGCCCATTGCGGGCCAGTGGTCCACGGTGCTGTTTGCCTCGGGCCTGGTCGCGGCGAGCTTCTTGGCCGCCTGTGTGCTGCCGGGCGTTACGTCCAGCGCTATCTGCGAGGCGTTTGGCTGGGAACGCGGTGCCGATCGCAGCTGGGACGAGGCCCCGGTCTATCGCGGCATCATTACGGCAATCATTGGCATTTCTGCCGTGCTGGTGCTCATGCCCGGCGTCGACCTGTTCCAGATTATGATGACCTCGCAGGTCATCAACGGCGTGTTGCTGCCCGTGGTTCTGGTGTTCCAGGTGGTTATTGCCGCCGATCGACACATTATGGGCGCCAACCGCAACGGCCGTGTGTGGAATGTGCTCACTTGGGCGACTATCGGCGTTATTACGGTGCTGACGGTCGTCATGTTTGTTCTGCAAGCGATGGGTTACAGCGCGTAGCGCCTCTCTTGGACTCTAAACAGGCCGCCGCCATGGGCTGCGGCCTGTTTTTGTCTGCTATAGGGTGCTAGTTATATACCGATGTGCAGCTATAAAGCCGCCTCTGGGGTGAATTAACAGCCCAGAGGCGGCTTTGTAAGTCGCGGAAGTGGTCCCAAGTGCCGGATTGTAAGCAGATTTGGCGGTGCGTTACTTGTCGGTGCCTAGCTTGTGCGGTTTGTAGGCGAGGGCGTTGACGAGTGCCTCGGCAGCGGATTTGACAGCCGCCGGCTGCGGATCGTTAACGTGGTCCTCGGGGTGCACGGGTAGGTCCTTCTTGGCGGCATCGTGGATGAGCTTAAGGTACTCGGTCACACCGGCGGTCGAAAGATGCGTGCCATCGCCATCGAACAGGTCGTTGCGATTTGTGCTGTATCCGTACCAGTCGATAACACGCACGTTTTTATAGCGCTTGGCGGCGTTGGCAATGGCTTGGTTCGTGGACCCGACCCACGGCTGCGGGCTGCGCGTGTTTACAAACACGACAATACGCTGATCACCGGCGTCGGCCATGATCGCGTCGACCTGGGCGTCCGTTACCAAACCGTTGGTGCCCAGGGCAAAGACCACGATCTTGCCGGCAAGGTTCTGCTGGATATAGCCCTCAAATGTCGCGCGGCCCGCATCAAACTGGCGGCCCTTTTCGGCATCGATGTGGCTGTGCGGGAACACGCCGTCAAAGGCATCGACGGCGCGCAGGGACACGGAGTCGCCAATCATTAGCAGGTCGTAGGCTCCGTCGGGGAAGCCGTCGTCGTCTTTGTCGGAGTCGTCGGCCGCCTGTTGATCTTGAGGCTTTGCATTTTTGGCCTCCTTGTTTAGGATTTCGGCGCCCTCGCCGCTCAGCGCGGATGTGTCGGGCACAAAGACCAGGCCGCCCAGCGCCACAACAAGCACGACGGCGCAAACGGCGCAGGTGGGGACATGTGCGCGCATCCAGCCGGCGGGCGTGGTGGTGCCGTCGCGGAGCTCGGAAACGGTGCGCCCAAAAGCGCCCTTCCTAAACGGCGTTTCGATAAAGCGATAGGAGCACTCGGCCACGGCGACCACCAACAACACCTGCAAAATGTAGTGCCACCAGGGCGTATCGTTGATGTTGGCGACCGGGTTCATAAGCAGCAGCAGCGGATAATGCCACAGGTAGATGCTGTAGGAGCGCTTGCCGATCCATACGAGCGGCTCGGCGGCCAAGGCCCGTGCGACCATGCCCTGGGGCTGCACGCATGCCGCGATAACCATCAGTGTGAGGATGGAGCACAGCAGCGTGCCTCCGCGATACTGAAACGCGGTATAGCCGTTGGTGAGCGCGACCATGGCGGCGAGTCCGACCAGGCCAACGACGCCCATCAAATCGATGGATGCGGGGGAGGACCAAAAGCGTGCGAGCTCACTTGGCTTTGTCGTGGCGGCCTCGGCGGTGTCGCTCTTTGACTTGTCGTGCTTGGCGGCGCCGGCCAGTCGGTCGAGCCCCAGATGGCGGACAAGGCGCGCAGGCGCCAGGTCGCGGTCGGGGATAAAGGCCATCCAGGCGCCCAGCAGCAACGAGAACACGCGGGTGTCGGTGCCGTAGTACACGCGGCTGGGGTCGGTGGCGGGGTTGTAGAGCACCATCATGGCGACGGCGGAGACGGCGGCGAGGCCCAGGACCACGCGGCGCGTGTTGGGCTTGCTCACATGCATGGATACCATGGCGAGCAGCAGCGGCGGCCAAATAAGATAGAACTGTTCCTCGATGGCAAGCGACCAAAAGTGCGTGAGCGGCGAGGGGTCGCCCAGGGCGTTAAAGTACGAAACGTCCTGCATGATCTGCCACCAGTTATTAAAGAACAGCAGCGACGGCAGGATGTCGGGGCGCATCTTGGTGAGCATCACATGGTTAAAGACAGTGCACAGTGCGCAGGTCACCACCACGACGGTTACCACGGCGGGGAACAGGCGACGGATGCGGCGGATCCAGAAGCTCTTGAGATCGATACGACCGGTCTTTGCGATTTCGTTGAGGAGCAGGCGCGTGATCAAGTATCCCGAGAGCACAAAGAAGATCGTGACGCCGAGCAGGCCGCCCTGAGCCCACGTGAGGTTGAGGTGATAGAGCACCACCGCGACAACGGCGAGCGTGCGAAGGCCGTCGAGGGCGGGGATGTAGCGAGATTTGGGACGCGTAGGCGCCTGTTCTTTTGCGGCGCTGTCGGTGCGGGCGCCCTTGTTGGCGGGCGAGCGACGGGAGCCTGCAGCGCGGCGCGGCTCGGTGGTTTGGCGGTTAGTGCGCGAACGTTCGTGCGGCGCTTGTTGATCGCTCGCATGGCGTGAGCTGCGCGAGCTCGATCGCGGGAATTGTTCCATAAAACATCATCCAATGACGAGAATAATCAGCACGCTTTCATTGTAGCCGCCTACTCCTGTGAATGCTTGCTGCTGGCGTAAGCTCAAGCGCGCGTCCACATCAAAGTGAACTAAAGTTATAGAGGTGCGAGAGCGCACGATTGACGGCCGACAGCGGGTGCAGAGCCCGCGGACGAGGAGGTTTCCATGGCAGATTGCGGCATCGTTGCGGTGTTCGGCAGCATGAACATGGACCTTTCGGTGGCGTGCGAGCGCATGCCGCGTGCGGGCGAGACCGTCGGCGGCAGCGGGTTTATCACCAACGCCGGCGGCAAAGGCGCCAACCAGGCCGTAGCAGCTGCGCGCATGGGCGCGTGCACGCACATGATCGGCGCGGTCGGCCGCGACGCGTTTGGCTCGTCGCTTGTGGCGGGGCTCCAAGATGCTGGCGTGGACTGTGACTTTGTGGCGCGCCGCGACGACGTGGAGACGGGAACGGCGACCATCATTCGCTGTGAGGGCGATAACCGCATCGTGCTATCGCCGGGCGCCAACCATGCACTTGCGGGCGAGGACGTTGCCCGCGCGCTGAGGCGTCTGGTGACCGATGAGCTCGATGGCAACGCCAGCGAGATTGCCCCGGCTGCCGGAAGCGTCTTTATCGCCCAGGGCGAATGTGACCTTGCAGCGACGGCCGAGGCGCTTGCTTGCGCTCACGAGCTGGGGTTTTATACGGTCTTTAATCCAGCGCCAGCCTGCGAGTTGCCTGCGGAGGTCTGGCCTGCAGTCGACCTGGTCTGTCCCAACGAGACTGAGTGCCAGGTACTGACGGGCATCTTGCCTGCAGACGATGCGAGCTGCGTCGCGGCGCTCAATGCCCTGCTCGCCAAAGGTGCCGGAGCTGCGGTCATCACGCTGGGCGGCGCCGGCTCGGTTACGCTCGGCGACGACGGCGAGTTGCTGCGCATGCCGGCGCTTTCGAGCGCGGTGGTCGATACGACGGCCGCGGGCGATACGTTTATCGGTGCGCTTGCCGCGGCTCGTCTGGAGGGCCTGCCGCTCTTTGAGTGCATGGCCGCGGGTGCTCGCGCCTCGGCGGTGACGGTGTCGCGCCTGGGCGCGCAGCAGTCGATTCCCACGCGCACCGAAGTTGAGCGCGTGTTTGATTTAGACGGTTTAGTACAAGACGGAGAAGCGGAGTAGAACAATGGCAACCAAGAAGCTGATCCTTGATCTGGATATGGGTGTGGACGATGCGATGGCGCTTGCCTATGCCATCGCGAGCCCCGAGGTTGAGCTCGTGGGCATTACCACGTGTTTTGGCAACGTGCGCGTCGACCAGTCGGCGCGCAACTGCCTGGCGGTGCTCGACTTGTTGGGCCGTCCCGAGGTGCCGGTGTACCTGGGTGCCGACCGTCCTCTGCAGGCGACTGAGCCCTATACGCCGCCGGCGTCCACCGTACTCATCCACGGCAAGAACGGCATCGGCGGCGCGAGCGTGCCCGCGTCGCCCTATGAGCCGGTGGGGGCGACGTCGGTCGATGGCAACGCTGCAGTCGATTATCTAATCGATGCCGCGCGCACTTATGGTCCCGATCTGGTCTACGTAGCGACCGGCCCGCTCTCCAATCTGGCGCTTGCCCTGGAGCGCGATGCGACGGCGGTGATGTCTATCGGCCGCGTGGTGGTGATGGGCGGCGCCCTGACCGTGCCCGGCAACGTGAGCGCGGGCGCCGAGGCCAACATGGCAAGCGATCCCGAGGCGGCCGATGCCGTGCTGCGCTCGGGCCGCAAGCTCACCATGGTGGGTCTGGACGTGACGCATCGCGTGGTGCTCACGCGTCGCGACATTGCCGGATGGACGGGCTCGGGCACCATGGCGGGCTGTGCGTTTGCGAGCATGGTCGAGCACTACATTGGCTCGTACGAGATGAACGCACCCTACCTGGGTGGTTGTGCGCTGCACGATCCGCTGGCCGTCGCCGTGGCGATCGACCCCACGCTCGTGGGTGCGCTCGGCTGCAATCTGCGTGTTGATCTGCTGGGCGAGTATCGCGGCCGCACCATTTGCGACGAGCATCGCCTGTCCGATCCGGACAAGAGCGCGCTTGTGGCGCTGACCGTGGATGCCCCGCGCTTCCTGTCCGAGTTCAAGACGCGCATGGCCCGTGTTCTTGGCTAGATGATTTCCGTGCCCCGCCCCATGTAGTCAATTTGGGACGGGGCTTTTTTAGCTACCGAGTAAATGTGCCCGTTGGGGGAATAGTCGTGCCACTTCGCTTGACAACAGGCTAAACTAGCTCATAAACATTTACTACTCTGTTTAGATTGAATTTGCGGTCGTTTAGTTGTCGAGTCATCAAGTTGTGATGCTCCGCCACGGCCGTTGCTAGGGGGAACAATGGCCAAAGCAAGTGTTCGCGAGATCAGCCGCATCACCGGTTTTTCGCCTGCGACCGTGTCCAACGCGCTCAACCGCAAGCGCAGCGTGAGTGAAGAGACCGCCAAGGTCATCCTGGAGTGCGCGCAATCGCTTGGCTATCAGCAGTCGACGCAGCTCGAGAGCATTCAGTTTGTGCTCGCGCGCAAGACGGGCGCCATTCTGGACGAGAGCACCTTCCATCCCGCGGTCATCGAGGGCGTGGAGCGCCAGGCGCGTCGTCACGGCATGAGCACGAGCTTTGTCTCGCTCGACTTTAGCGACTTGGACGCCGTGCGTCCGCAGGTCGAGGGCCTGATCGCCGATCCGTCCGCCGCTATCGTGCTGATGGGTACCGAGCTGGGCGAGGAAGACTACGCCCTGTTTGCCAACGCTGCCGCCCACCTGATCGTGCTCGATGGCTGGAGCGATCGTCAGTACTTCGATGCCGTGGTCATTGCCAACACCGACTCGGTGCTGCGCGCCGTGGATCACCTCATCGAGAAAGGTCACAGGCAGATCGGCTATCTGGCAGGCGACCTTCGCATCCGCAACTTTAAGGATCGCGAGCGCGGCTATCGCCAAGCGCTTGAGGACGCAGACCTTGAGGCCAACCCGACATGGCGCGTTACGCTGGGCACCACGCTCGAGGGCGCCTATCGCGACATGGGCGCATGGCTCGACAGCGTCTCGCGCGACGACCTGCCGACGGCTTTCTTTGCCGAAAACGACGTGCTCGCCGTGGGTGCCATGCGCGCGCTCAACGAGCACGGTATTCGCGTGCCCGAGGATGTCTCGATCATCGGCTTTGACGACCTATCTCTGGGCGCCTTCTCCAACCCGCCGCTCACCACGGTGCACGTTCCCAAGCACGAGGTGGGCGAGATCGCGGTGCGCCGCCTGGTGGGCAACATCCGCAATCCCAAGAGCTATACCTGCAAGACAGCCGTATCGACCTATTTTGTCGAGCGTCAGAGCGTGCGTGAGATCTAGACAAAGGCAACGCCGGGCCGCAGGGCGGCAAAGCTCGCTAAGGCAGAAAAATAACGTCATCCAAAAGGGGTCCTTCGGGGCCCTCTTTTTGTTGCCCTTGTATGTTCAGTTTGTTTACATACCGTTTAGGCTGATTTCTCTACCGCCCACGGGTATTTCGCGTTAAACTTCTAAACACTGGAGTAAAAATTTAGTAAACAGAACAAAACGAAACATGCGTCTGTTTACTGAACATGTGATTAGGGGAGGACGTACATGGACAAGATCAAGCTCGGTTTTGTGCCCACGCGCCGCAGTATCTTTAGCGCGCCGGACGCAATCAAGTATCGCGGCCTGACGGCTGATCGCCTGCGCGAGATCGGCGTCGACATCGTGGATATCGACGACATCAATGACGAGGGCCTGCTGTTCGACGACAGCCACATTGAGCCTATCGTCAAGAAGTTCCGCGCCGAGGGCGTCGATGGCATTATGCTGTGCCACGCCAACTTTGGCACCGAGTACGTTTGCGCTCGCCTTGCCCGCGAGCTCGGCCTACCCGTGCTGCTGTGGGGCCCGCGCGACGAGCGCCCCGAGCCCGACGGCACCCGCCTGCGCGATAGCCAGTGCGGCCTGTTCGCCACCGGCAAAGTATTGCGCCGCTTCCAGGTTCCCTTCACCTACATGACCAACTGCCGCCTGACCGATCCCGAGTTCGAGCGCGGTGTTTGGGACTTCTTGGCCGTGTGCAACGTGGTCAAGACCTTCAAGCACACCCGCATCCTGCAGATGGCCACCCGTCCGTTCGACTTCTGGTCGACCATGTGCAACGAGGGCGAGCTGCTCGAGAAGTTCAACATCCAGCTTTCGCCCATTCCCATGACCGAGCTTGTCCAGGCCGTGCGCGACGCCCAGGCCGACGAGCAGGCCATGGCTGCCATGCTTGCCCACATCAACGACAGCTTTGAGATCTGCATCCCCGAGGATAAGGTTCCCGCGGTCGCCGGTCTTGCCATCGCCATGAAGCGCCTGGTCGAGAAGTACGGTTGCAACGCCGGCGCCATTCAGTGCTGGAACGCCCTCCAGGACGAGCTGGGCATTATGCCCTGCGCCGCCAACGCCATCCTCAACGAGATGGGCATTCCTATCGTATGCGAGACCGATATCCACGGCGCCATCACCGCGCTGATGGTCGAGGCCGCCGACCTGGGCCGTCACCGCGGCATGTTCGCCGACTGGACCGTGCGCCATCCCGATAACGAGAACGGCGAGCTGCTGCAGCACTGCGGCCCCTGGCCCTGCAGCTGCGCGGCCGTCAAGCCCAAGCTCACCTATCCGCTGGCTTTCGATCACCCCGGCGCGCTGACGGCCGAGGCCAAGCACGGCGACCTCACCCTTGCCCGCTTTGACGGCGACAACGGCGAGTACTCGCTGCTGCTGGGTAACGCCCGCGGCATCGACGGCCCGGCCGGCATGGGCACCTATCTGTGGGTCGAGGTCGACAACCTCAAGCGCCTCGAGGCCAAGATCGTCGAGGGTCCCTACATCCACCACTGCGTCGCTATTCACGCCAACGTGGTGCCGGTGCTCTACGAGGCGTGCAAGTATATCGGCATCCAACCCGACCTGTACGACCCCATCGAAGAAGACGTTAAAGCCTACCTGCGAGGAGAGTAGAAATGGCAACTATCGAAGAGCTTGAGTCCCTGCGTTGGGACCTTCGCCGCGATTGCGTCGATATCATCATGGCTGGCGCCGGCGGCCACATCGGCGGCGACATGTCGGTGATCGACGCCCTCATGACCCTCTACGCCAACCACCTCAACATTTCACCCGAGACCGTCGACGATCCCAACCGCGACCGCTTCGTGCTCTCCAAGGGCCACGCCATGGAAGCCTACTACGCGGTGCTCTGCCACGAGGGCTATCTTGACCTCGATGACGTCAAGGCCCGCTTCTCCAAGTTCGGCAGCCCCTACATCGGCCACCCCAACAACAAGCTCAAGGGCATCGAGATGAACTCGGGCTCGCTGGGTCACGGTCTGCCCGTGGCCGTGGGCATGGCGCTCGCCGGTAAGATGGACGGCCGCGACTACCGCGTCTACACCATCATGGGCGACGGGGAACTTGCCGAGGGATCGGTCTGGGAGGGCGCCATGAGCGGCGGCAACTACCAGCTCGATAACCTGTGCGCACTCGTGGACCGCAACCGCCTGCAGATCAGCGGCAGCACCGAGGATGTTATGAAGCAGGACTCGCAGGAGGAGCGCTGGGCCGCCTTCGGTTGGAACGTGCTCTCCATTCCGGGCAACGACGTCCGGGCCATCGACGCCGCGCTGACGCTTGCGGCCGAGACCTGCGGCAAGCCCACGGTCATCATCCTCAACACGGTGAAGGGCTATGGCTCGCCCGTCATGGAGGACAAGGCCGCCTGGCACCATCACCTGCCCAACGATGAGGAATATGCCCAGATCATCGCCGATTTCGCTGCCCATAAGGAGGCCGTCAATGGCTAACAAGATCGCCAATCGCAAGGTTATCTGCGACACGCTGCTCGAGGCCGCGAAGACCGATAAGGACATCGTCGTCCTATGCTCCGACTCCCGCGGCTCCGCATCGCTCACGCCGTTCTTTGATCAGTATCCCCAACAGTCCGTCGAGGTCGGCATTGCCGAGCAGGACCTGGTGAGCATCGCCGCCGGCATGGCTTCGTGCGGAAAGAAGGCCTGGGCCGCCTCGCCGGCGTCCTTTGTGACCACGCGCTCGTATGAGCAGTGCAAGGTCGACGTCTCGTACTCCAACACCAACGTCAAGCTCATCGGCATCTCGGGCGGCGTGTCCTACGGCGCCTTGGGCATGAGCCATCACTCCGCGCAGGATATCGCCGCCATGAGTGCGATTCCCAACATGCGCGTGTATCTGCCGAGCGACCGCTTCCAGACCGCCGAGCTCGTGCGGGCCCTGGTCGCCGACAACAAGCCGGCCTACATTCGCGTGGGCCGCAACCCGGTCGAGGACGTGTACACCGAGGACGAGTGCCCGTTCCAGATGGATCGCGCCACCTGGGTGCGTCGCGGCACCGATGTGACGCTCGTCGCCACCGGCGAGATGGTCCGCCATGCCGTGGACGCTGCCGACCTGCTGGCCGAGCAGGGCATCTCGGCAACGGTGCTCGACATGTATTGCGTCAAGCCGCTTGACGCCGAGGCAGTGATTGAGGCTGCCGGTGCCACGCGCGCCGTCGTGACGGTCGAGGAGCACAGCCCCTTCGGCGGCCTGGGCTCTATGGTCGCGCAGGTGGTGGGCGAGCATTGCCCGCGTCCGGTCAAGTGCCTCTCCCTGCCCGACGCACCGGTCATCACCGGCACGAGCCCCGAGGTCTTCGCACACTACGGCCTGACGGGTGCCGGAATCGCGCAGACCGTCGCCGAGTTCCTCGGCAACTAGTAGAAACAGACGCTGCGCGGCCGCCAAGCACCGCACCTTGCCGTTCAAACCGTCGCTTGCGTACGCAAAGTACGCGGCGCTCCTCTTTCACGGCAATCTGCGGCACTTGACGGCCGCTCGCTCCTTGTCCGCCAGTCGTCTTTGATTTGGCGGAAGGAATGGGAGAGTGCATGAGCAAATACATCATCGGAATCGATCAATCCACGCAGGGCACCAAGGCACTGCTGGTGGACGAGGGCGGCCATTTGATTCATCGTGCCGATCGCTCGCATCGCCAGATTGTCAACGAGGCCGGTTGGGTGAGCCATGATCCGGCCGAGATTGCCGCCAACGTGTTGGCCGTGGCGCGTGCCGTGGTGGAGGAGACCGGGGTCGACCCTGCCGACATCGCCGGCATCGGCATCTCCAACCAGCGCGAGACCACTGTTGCCTGGAACCGCGCGACGGGCGAGCCGCTGTGCGACGCCGTAGTGTGGCAGTGCGCCCGCGCCCGCGAGCTGTGCGACAAGCTGGACGCGCGCGAGGGTGTGGCCGAGCTGGTGCGCGACACGACGGGTCTGGTGCTCTCGCCCTACTACCCGGCGGGCAAGATGGCCTGGATCCTCGCGAACGTTCCCGCTGCTGCCGAGGCTGCGGCGGCAGGCGAGCTGTGCCTGGGCACCATCGATGCCTGGGTGGTCTGGACGCTCACGGGCGGCGCGGAGTTTCGCTGCGACTGGTCCAACGCCAGCCGCACGCAGCTCTTTGACCTGCGCCGTGGCTGCTGGAGCGAGCCGGTGTGCGAGGCCTTTGGCGTCGATGTGGCCTGCCTGCCGCAGGTGACCGATTCCGATGGCCTGTTCGGCATGACGGACCTGGGCGGCTTTTTGCCGGCACCCGTGCCCATTCACGGCGTGCTCGGCGACAGCCATGCCGCCTTGTTCGCGCAGGGCTGCCACAGCCGCGGCATGGCCAAAGCGACCTATGGCACCGGCAGCTCGGTCATGATGAACGTCGGCGACGAGTTCGTTGCCAGCTCGCACGGGCTTTCGAGCTCGCTCGCATGGCGTATGGACGGCGTGACCGAGTACGTGCTCGAGGGCAACGTGAGCTACGCCGGCGCCGTCAAGACGTGGCTGCGCGACGATCTGGAACTCATCAATAACCCCGAGGAAGTTACCGACCTGTGCTACGCCGCCAATCCGGCGAGCCGCGTCTACTTTGTGCCGGCGTTTACCGGTTTGGGCGCGCCGCACTGGGCGAGTGACGCCGAGGGCTGCGTCTTTGGCATGACGCGCACCACGGGTCGCGCGGAGTTCGTGAAGGCCGCCGACGAGTCGATCGCCTATCAGATCTTTGACGTGATCGATGCGATGGTTGAGGATTCGGGTGCAACGTTGGCCGAGCTTCGTGTTGACGGCGGTCCCACGCGCGACGCGTACCTGATGCAGTTTGAGAGCGACTTGGTTGGCTCGCCCATCCGCATCGCGAGCAACGACGAGATGAGCGGCCTGGGTGCGGCCTGGGCCTGCGGCATCGCGCTGGGCATGTACACGCGCGATGTCGTCGATGTCTACGGCGCCCGCGGCATCGTGGAGCCGTCGATGCCCGCTGACGAACGCGCCAAAAAGATCGCCGGCTGGCGCCACGCTGTCAAATCAACAATTGCATACACTGCCTAGAATGATTTTTTAGGACGGGATTAAAAATTCATTGATCCCCGTCCCGGGCAGCTCATTTGGGACGGGGCTTTTTTGACTGGTATGATTGGTGCGACCATTCGAACCAGCTAAAAGAGCCCCGTCCCAAATTGACTATCGAGAGGATCTGCCATGGAGCGCATCGCGAGCTTTTCCGTTGACCATTTGCAGCTTGAGCCCGGCGTGTACGTGAGCCGCATCGACCGCGATCCGGCGACCGCCGCTGTCGTTACCACCTTTGACCTGCGCCTGACCACGCCCAACAAGGAGCCGGTCATGAACACGGCAGAGTGCCACACCATCGAGCACCTAGGCGCGACATTCCTTCGCAACCATGCCGAGTGGTCGAGCCGCATTGTCTACTTTGGCCCCATGGGCTGCCGCACGGGCTTTTACCTGGTCGTTTTTGGTGAGGTGACGAGCGAGGAGATCCTGCCGCTCGTGCGTGAGTTGTTTGAGTTTGTCGCCGACTTTGAGGGCGATGTCCCCGGAGCCGCTCCCGAGGAGTGCGGCAACTACCTGGACCAGAACCTTCCCATGGCAAACTGGCTCGCGCGCCGCTACCTCGACCGCGACCTGGCCGATATCGACGAGAAGCACCTGCACTATCAGCAGGCGTAAGGGCTTATCGCCCAAAACGCGCACATTGGGCGCCTTCGCTTATGCGGGGGCGCCTTTTTGTTGAGTGGTCTGGACGAGCGTTCAAAATCGCTCATGTTTGTTCTAGAATGTTCGTATAGTCACATTTACGAACAGGAGCGAACATGCATATCTATTCTGTCAACGATCCCGAGTTCAAGTCCTATGGCCGCGTGTGGGACGACGTCCCGTCCAGCCTGACCGCCCCGCTCGTCGAGGCGTTCTCCGCAACGCCCATCCCCGAGGGCAGCAAGTACGTGGCCTCCGCGCCTGAGCTGGAGCAGGTCGAGGGCGCCGATGCGCTCGGCCTGCTCATGTATGGCGGCCGTCCGTTCCAGCTGGGCTGGTGCAACGGCCACAACACGAAGCTCAACTGCTTGGAGTATCACCGCGCGAGCGAGTTCAACCTGGGTGCTCGCGACTTTATTCTGCTGCTCGCCAAGCGTGAGCAGATTGTCGACGGCAAGCTCGACACCGCGCAGGTCAAGGCGTTCCGCGCGCCCGCCGGCACGCTCGTCGAGGTCTACGCCACCACGTTGCACTACACGCCGTGCATGGTCGACGACGGTGGCTTCCAGGTGATGGTTGCGCTGCCCGCCGGCACCAACGGTCCGCGCCCCGAGGCTGCGGCCGACATGCCCGCGGCCGGTGATAGCTACTGCTACTGGAAGGCCGACAAGTGGGTTCTCTGCCACGCAGATAGTCCCAAGGCTGCCGAGGGCGGCTACGTAGGTCTCGTCGGCAAGAACCTCGACATCACCGTGGACTAGGGTCTTCCGTCTCAATCTGTAACAGTTGGCGCGCTAAATCGTCTCTATCTGTTACAGATCAAGACGAACCACGGGGGCCGCCCGAACAATCTCAATCTGTAACGCCAAGCCCGGTTTTGACGGCCTAACTGTTACAGATCGAGACAAGCGGGCCCAACCCACCACAAAGGTGCCTGTCCCCATTGTGGTGGCTGTCTAGAGCTGGCTGCGCAGATAGTCAGCCATATATGGAACAGCGAAACGCACGTAACCGCGGCGCGCCTGTTCGATAACGCCGACGTCGATGAGGCGTCGGCGATACTTTTGGGCATAGTCGGGTGTGACTGACATGCGCTCGGCCACATTGGAGATGCGCGACACGCCGTCTTTGTCATCAGTCATTGCGTCGAGAAACGCGACGTCTTGGTCCGATAGCGCGGCGAGCGTCGTTTCACAAACATCGTTTTCGAAATCGGCCTTTGACGCTTCGATAGCTCCGTCGACTTGCTCTGGCGTTACGTATTCTCCTGCCTGGCAGCGATTGGCGATGTTGTAGCCGATGAGCTGCAGCATATAGGGCGATCCTTGGGTTGCACGAGCGGCACGGAGGCGAAGATCGCCTGGAATATCAAGGTCGAGCTCTTCGAAAGCCCGCTGATAATAGGCATCGACATCTCCGACTGAAAGCGGTTCGAGCGTGACTTTGCGTGCGCGGTTGAGAAATGTCAGTACGCGGTCGTTGAGTGTCGCGGAGACTGCTCCCGGGAGGCCCGCCATGACGAGCGCGACGTTGAGTCCCTCGCCGACCAGCTCTTGATAGGCGGTGACGAGCTGTCTGATCTCGGGTGAATTTGCCTGGAGCTCGTCGATGAGGATGAGGATGCCGTGTCCCTGCTCGGTTAACTTGCGTGCCAACTGCGTGAGTTTGAACTGGAAACTCTTAGTTTCCTGTACGTCGCGCGTAAACTCGAGGCCGGCTGAGAAACCGAAGACGCTCAAACTGCCACCTGTAAGTTTGGGGAGACGATGCTTGTTGGCGTAAGGCTCGCCCGCTTCCTGGATTTTCTCAACAATGCGCTCGAGCATATCCTCGGAGGCTACGGTGGGCGTGGCGACAACAAAGCCGAGCTTGCGGGCGCGATCGGCAAGTTCCCACAACAGAACCGTTTTGCCGCTGCCTCGCTGGCCGAGCATGAGCATGGCTCGGTCTCGATTGCCCGGCTCCTGCTCAAGGCCGGAGATGAATGTCGAAATCACGCTCCCGCGTCCCACCAGATAGGACGGGCGATTTCCAAATGAGGGGGAGAAGATGGTTTCAGTCATAAGTCTCCTTTCCTTTTTTTCCTATTTTTTCCTTTTTTTCCTATTCAGTCAAATGAGTTGCTGAGCGAAGGCGGCTAAGTAGGTCTCATCGGCAAAAACCTCGACATCGCCTGCGACTAGAATCTTCTGTCTCGATCTGTAACATCTAGCGGGCTAAATCGTCTCTACCTGTTACAGATTTAGACAAACTGCAAGGGACTGGCCGAACAATCTCAATCTGTAACACCTGGCCCGGTTTTGGCGGCCTACCTGTTACAGATCGAGACAAATCGCCCCAAACCGCCACAAAGGCGCCTGTCCCCTTGGTGGTGAATTGGGCAGGCGGGTATCAAAAAGTGTCAGGCGGGGTGGCTGCCGGGCGCCTGCACGCGAAAAGAAGTATCGGCCTGTGCCACCGCCGTTGAGCGACGCGTTGTTTGCAGGGATACTGAGCCTATGACAACAGCGTGCGAAAGGATTGATACATGGCTTTCCGTAATGACTTCCTGTGGGGCGGCGCAACGGCTGCCAACCAGTGCGAGGGTGCCTACGACGTGGACGGCCGCGGCCTGGCCAACGTGGACGTGGCTCCGCACGGCCCCGAGCGCTATGCGGTGGTCTCCGGCCAGCGTAAAATGCTCGACTTCGAGGACGGCTATTACTATCCCGCGCAGACCGGCATCGATTTCTATCACCACTACAAAGAGGACATCGCTCTCTTTGCCGAGATGGGCTTTAAGACCTTCCGTATGAGCCTGGCTTGGACCCGCATCTTCCCCAACGGCGACGAGACCGAGCCCAACGAGGCTGGCCTGGCCTTCTACGAGGAAGTATTCCGCGAGTGTCAGGCGCACGGCATCGAGCCGCTCGTGACCATCACGCACTTCGATTGCCCGATTCACCTCATCAAGGAGTACGGCGGCTGGCGAAACCGCAAGCTCATCGACTTCTACAAGAACCTCGCGACCACGATCTTTACCCGCTACAAGGGGCTGGTGAAGTACTGGCTCACCTTCAACGAGATCAATATGATCTTGCACCTGCCGTTTATGGGTGCTGGTCTGGTCTTTGAGGAGGGCGAGAACAAGGAGGCCGTCGAGTACCTGGCCGCCCACAACGAGCTCGTCGCCAGCGCTTGGGCAACCAAGATCGCCCACGAGATCGACCCCGAGATCAAGATCGGCTGCATGCTCGCCGCGGGTAGCTACTACCCCTACAGCTGCCGTCCGGGCGACGTGCGCCAGGCGCAGCTCGATAACCAGGACAACTACTTCTTCGTCGACGTCCAGAGCCGCGGCTACTACCCGGCATATGCCGTCAAGAAGCTCGAGCGTCTAGGCATCGATGTGGGCATGACGGACGAGGACCGCGAGATCCTGGCCGCTAACACCGTCGACTTCATCAGCTTTAGCTATTACAGCACCCGCTGCTCTGCCGGTGCCGATAACCCCGATGTCGAGCGCACCCAGGGTAACGCCTTCGCCGGCGCCAAGAACCCCTACCTGCAGGAGAGCCAGTGGGGCTGGGCCATCGATCCTCTGGGCTTCCGCATCACCCTCAACGACCTGTACGACCGTTATCAGAAGCCGCTGTTTGTGGTCGAGAACGGTCTGGGCGCCAAGGATGTTGTCGAGGAGGATGGCTCCATCAACGACGACTACCGTATCGACTACCTGCGCCAGCATATCGCCGCGATGCGCGATGCGGTGACCGAGGACGGCGTTGACCTGCTGGGCTACACCACCTGGGGCCCGATCGACCTGGTGTCTGCCGGCACGGGTGAGATGTCCAAGCGCTACGGCTTTATCTATGTGGACCGCGACGACGCCGGCAACGGTACCCTCAAGCGTTCCAAAAAGAAGAGCTTCGACTGGTACAAGAAGGTTATTGCTTCTAATGGTGAGGACCTGTCCTAAGGAAGCTGAGACACTCAACTTCATAGCCTTCTAACCAAGGCGCCCGGCGAGTAGTTATTGCTCGCCGGGCGCCTTGCCGTCTGCGGATTTTGGGACATGCGGCCCGCTTTTTGGGCCCGCCTGTCGGTACACTAAAGGGACTATGAGTACCCGCGAGCGACATATCGGCCACGCGGCCGCCCGGACCGCTCCGGTTGCGGATCCCAGGGGCGGCAGGCTCTTCGCCATGCCGCGATTCCTTGTTGGCATAACGCATCAGGTGTACCGTCACCGCGTCTTTGCTATCGCCGGCGCCATCACCGCGCTGTTCCTCATGCTTTTGGCGATCTTGCCGGTGCTGTTCGCCTTCGACCCCAAACTTTCTAACGCCGTGCCCGCCTATAGCGAGGTGTCCGAAGAGGTCGTGGATGGGCTCACCCATTCGAGCCCTCTCCCGCTGCTTGTCGCCGCAATTGTATTTTCGATTTGGGGCGTGTTGGTCTATCTGCGTTGTTTGGACTATGTGTTGCGCCGCCGCCTTGTTGCCATCGCCACCATCTGTGCCCTGTGGATGATCGAGGTCATTCTCAAGTACAAGTCGTACACGCCGTTCTATGCCACCTTGCTGTGGTACCTGTACTACGTGCCCATGACGCTCATTCCGCTGCTCTACCAGCTCTGCGGCCTGCGCCTTGCGGGCCTGGAGCAACGCCGCCTGGGTCGCCGCTACCGTGCTGCGCTGTGGATTGTGGCCATCCTGCTTATCGGATTTGTACTCACCAACGATTTTCACCAGCAGGTCTTCCGCTTTGACCGTACAAGCGACACCTGGAGCAACGATTACACGTACGGCCGGGGTTATTTCGCCTTCCTCGTGTGGACGGCCTCTAACTTCGTGGCCTTTTTTATCCTGGTTGGTCGGTCCTCGTCCTTTCGCATCCAACGTTTCTCGGGCACGGCGGCGCTCGTGCTGCTGGGCGGCGCATTCTTTGGCATCTCATATGCTCTGCGCGTGCCCTGGGCATGGAGGCTCAACTTTTCGCTCGTCTATTGCGTCCTGTGCGTGGTGGCGATGGAAATCTGTCTCGATTGCGGTGTCATTCCGTCGTACCACGATATCGCCGGCATCTTCGACACCTTGCCGCTTGACCTCAAAGTTCTAACGCGCGACCTGCAGGAGGTCTATGCCACGCCGGTGTCAAAGCCAATGCCGGTAGGCGTGCGCGAGGAGCTGCGGACCCAGGAGCACGGCCGCGCCCATGCCTTTACCGTGGCGTCCGATCCCGATGTGATGTATCGTGCTTTTCCGCTGCTGGGGGGATCGGCCCTGCTTGCCCAAGACGTATCGGAGCTCAACGAGCTCAATCGCGAACTGGCACATCGTCGCATGGAGCTGCAACGCCAAAACGAGCTGCTTGCCGCCGACTACGACCTTAAGACACATTTGGCAGATCAAGAGGCCGAGACCTTGCTAGTCCAAGACGTGGACCAGGCGCTTGCCCGCGCGCTCGAAGAGATGTACGACTTGTTGAGCTCGCTGCCGCCGTTGACTGACGAGGAATCTTCGCGCGAGCGTTACCGCATGCTGCAGCGCGCCAAGATGCTCGTTGCCTATTGCAAACGGAAGGGGTCGCTCACGTTGGCACAGCACGGGGAGAGCGGTTTTGACCGCGACCGCATTCAGCTCATTGCCAACGAGCTCGCAAGCGACCTGCGCACGATCGATGTCGATTGCGCCTCGATTATTGCCATACGGCGCCCGATGCACGCCAGTACGGTAAGCGCGCTGTACGACTGCGTGTATGACTTTGCGTTTTTTGCCTACGCCACCGATCATCCGGCACTTATGTATCACTTGGGCGACCATGACCGATGCAGCGTCGAGCTGCGCGCCACACTTTTTTCCAACGATGATGAAGATCTTTCGCAGACGCCCGCTGCGCAAGAGCTCGAAAGCGCTTTGCAAGGGCGCAACGTGGCATACCGCCTTGAGGGCGAGTCCGGTCAGCTGCGCATGATCGTCTTGATGCCGAGGGCGGGTGAGTGACGATGCAGATTTCGCTCATACTTCCCCAAATCGTTGCGCTCGATGTTGTCTTTGCCCTGGCTGCGTGTCTGCAGACGATCCACGTCCCGCTCATCGCATCGCGCCGCTCGTCCTATAACCGTAAGGTGATTTGCGCCTACGAGGCGAGTCTTGTGCTTCACCTGATGATTTCGGCGCTCATCTTGTTCACGTCGTCTGGCTCGTATCTGGTGGCGCCGCTTGACGTTTGCGCCAGGGCAATGGGCGGAGCGTTGTGGCTCAATGCCGCAATCTTTGCCTATGGCGTGGTACTTATGGTGCACTATCGTCGTCCCGTCATGCTGGTCGAGCTGCTGCTTGTTGTCGCCGTTACACCACCGGTGGTTTTTGCCATGGGCTCGGCGTGGACCGTTGTCCTTATCGCAGAGGGAGCGTTCTTCCTGTTCCGTTCCATCGCGGCGCTCTTGATGGACGTCCGTAACCGCCAAGAGGATATCACCTTGTTCTCGACGATCGAGACCATCAACGTGATTCCCGTGGGCATCCTGTATCTAGACCCGAGGGGCCGTCCGCTGCTCATGAACCGCTGCATGCGCAAAAACCTCGTAGAGCTCCATATGCCCACCGACCTGGGCGACATGAGCAGCACATGGAACGACCTGCGCAAACTTAGCATGCAAATGCCCGAAAGCAGCGCTAATCGCGCCCATATCGACCTTGATCGCTTTGGTAGGGATCGCGCCGTGGTCGAGATCTCTCCTTCCGAGATTCGTCTGTTCGTGCGTGACGCCGTTACGGTCTCGAGCCGTCCGTTCGAGCGCGTCGTCGGCCTGGACGTGACGGAATACGCACACGCCTACGACCGTCTGGCGCAAGCCAACCACCTGCTTGAGCGTGCTGGCCAAGAGCTCCAGGCCCAGATCGAAGAAGCCAAAAAGGTTGCCGACAATGCGGCCTACCTACGTATGCGTGCCCGCGTTCACGATGTGATCGGCCAGCGCCTGTCCATTCTTCATCGCTATTTGGAGGAGGGACGTCTGGATGATGAGTCGCTCGAGCAGATTGACCCGTTGCTGCGCTCAATCGCCGCCGATTTGCGCAGTGGCGGTGCCAGCGAGCCTGCAGAGCAGCTGAGCGATATCGTCCACGCCTTTGGCTTGGTGAGTGTGCAGATCGATGTTGAGGGTGCGCTGCCTGAGGACGCGCGTGTCGCTGCCGCATTTTTGCAGATTATCCGCGAGGCCTCGACCAATGCCACCAGGCATGCGCAGGCGCATCGGGTCCACGTGCGCCTGTGGCAGGAGGGGACGAATGCTGGCGCCGTCGCGCGCATGACGATTTCTAACGACGGGTCCCCGGCCCCCGTATCGTATCGCGAGGGAACGGGTATCCCAGGTATGAGGCATGTCGCGCAAGATTTGGGCGGCGGCCTGGAAGTCCACGCCGCCCAGCCCTTTACGCTTGCGGTGTCCATCCCGCTGAGCTCCAACGCCACGGTCCAAAGGAGAAGTTCATGATCCGCGTGTTAATTGTCGAAGATCAGGCCATTCTGCGCGAAAGCCTGGCGCGCTCCGTTGGCGACCAGCCCGATATGACCGTCGTCGCCGCGATCGCCGATGCCTCCGAGGCCTTGGGTGTCGCGCTCAAGGAGCGCCCGGACATGATATTGATGGACGTGTGCACCGAACACGATTCAAACGGCATCGTGGCGGCGGCGCGCATCAAGGAGCAGCTGCCCGAGTGCCGCGTCATCATCATGACAGGTATGCCCGAGATCACCTTTGTCGACCAGGCTCGCGAGGCGGGCGTCGATAGCTTTGTGTACAAGAACGTTGGTATCGACGAGCTGTTCGCCGTGATGCGCTCCACGCTGGCGGGCTATTGCACGTTTCCCAAGCCGCCCGAAAGCATTTTTTCGGGCACGGCGGCACTCGACGATGTCGAGCTGTCGATTTTGCGCCTTGCCTGCGAGGGCAAAAGCCGCCGCGAGATCGCGGCCGAGCTGTTTATGAGTGAGGGTACCATCAAGCGTCGCATCTCGGAGATTCTGAGCAAGACCGGCTACGACAACATCATGCGTCTTGCCGTGCGCGCGGTAACGGAGGGCAGCATCGTCCCCAACATGGAGCGCCCGTAATCGACGCGCTCGCCGTGTTCCGGCGCCGTAAAGATAGGCCGCCCGCCGTTTTGCATCAGAAAACGACGGTCGGCCTGCTTGTGCGGCTGTGCTGTCGGCATAAAAACGACGGGGCCGCAGGATCAACTCCTGCGGCCCCGCCTGGCAAGTGCGCGGATGCGTCCGCCAATCCGCGGCTGATGTTACGTGCCGCTACGCGATGGTTGCGGTGTAGGAGGCGACGTCCTCGTAGGAATCGGTCAGGTAGGCGTCGATGCCGATGGTCGTGTTGACCAGGTCGTCAAGGCTGTCAAGCTCGCCGCTCGAGAACGTGAATTCCTCGGTGGCGTTGGTGCCGGGCATCAGGTTAGCCGAGAACCAGGGTTCCTTCATGGTGCCGTTGACGTTGGTCTTGCCGGAGGGAGCGTAGAAGGTCAGGTCCTTGTCGCTCTTGTTGGTGATGTTGACGACAAAGCCGATGTCGCCCCATTCGTCCTTGAACTTCTCGGTGATGGTGATGGTGCACAGATCGTCATCGGCGACGGTGACGGCGGGGGAGATTTCGACGCTCTGGACGTCGTCGTCTTCGACGGCCTCATCGATCTCCTCTTCCTTCTCGGCCGCCTCGCGATCCTTTTTTACCGTACCGGACAGATCCTTGTCGGACTTCGTAAAGATAAGCTTGTCGCCTTCCACCTCGAGGACGAGCTTGCCGTCCTTGAGTTTCATGTCCTGCGAATCGCCGTCGGCGGTGATGGTTGCAGTGGTGGCGTCCTTGGCCTCCCATTTCAGGTCGGCGACCTCAAGGAACATGTCGAGGACGCCCGTGCCGTCTTCGTCGAGGATCAGGATACAGTTGAGGCCCCACTCCTTGAGCATATCCATGTACTCATCGGTGAGCTCTTCGCCCTCCAGGGTTCCACCCGAGAGTTCCCAGCTGCCGACGAAGTTGGCCTTGGGGTCCTTGCCGCCGCCGCTGCAGCCCGTCAGGGCAAAGGCGAGCGCCAGGACGCATGTCAGAAATGCGAGTACGGACTTTTTGAACGTTGTCTTCATGGTGTCCTCCTTTATCGAACGAAACCCATAGAAGCAAATGCGGGGGTGGCGGACCCCCCGCCAATTACCAGATAGAGGGGTTAGGGCCTAGGCGTTCCGCAGTTGCTGCAGAACTTGCCGCCGTTTTCGCTGCCGCAGTTGGGGCAGAACCACTTGGCCGGTGCCGGGGCGGGTGCGGGGCTGCCGCATTCGGGGCAGAACTTGCCGGTGTTGGTGGCACCGCAGCTGCAGGTCCACGTGCCGGCCGCGGGGGCAGCGGCAGGAGCCGGTGCGGGGGCGGGTGCCGGAGCCGGCTGTGGGGCGGCCTGCTGCTGTGCCTGGCCGGCGGCGAACAGCTGGCTGGCGTTCATGCCGCCCATGCCGCCCGCCATGCCCATGCCCATAAAGCCGGCCATCGCGCCGTTGGGGTTGGCGGCTGCCGCGCGCATCGCATCGCTCTGGGCGCTGGCGATGTTGGCGGCTGCCATGGTGGGATCGCGCATGACTGCGGCCTTCTGCAGGTCCTTGATCATTTGCTCGTCTTCTTGCGAGGCAACGATGGAGTTGACGCCAAAGCTCACGATCTCGACGCCGCGCAGGTCGCGCCAGTCGGCGGAGAGAACCTCGTTGAGCGCGCGGGCGAGCTCGGTGGTGTGGCCGGGGATAGCGCTGTAGCGGATGCCCATCTCCGAGATCTTGGCAAAGGCGGGTTGCAGAGCGGTGAGCAGCTCGGACTTAAGCTGGCTGTCGATCTTATCGCGCGTGTAGCTATCGGTCACGTTGCCGCACACGTTGGTGTAGAACAGCAGCGGGTTGGTGATGCGGTACGAATACTCGCCGTTGCAGCGAACGGAGATGTCGACATCCAGGCCAATGTTGTTATCGACCACGCGGAAGGGCACAGGCGAGGCGGTGCCGTACTTATTGCCGATGATCTCCTTGGTGTTGATGAAGTAGACACGCTGGTCCTTGCCCGCGTCGCCGCCAAAGGCAAAACGGCTGCCGATATTGGCGAACGTCTCCTTGATGGAGTCGCCCAGGTTGCCGCTAAAGACGCTCGGCTCGCTGCCGGTGTCAAAGACAAACTCGCCGGGCTCCAGCGCGACCTCGATGATCTTGCCGTTTTGCACCACGAGCATGCCCTGGCCGTCGTTGACGGCGATGACGGAGCCGTTGGAGATGACGTTGTCCTCGCCGCGCGTGTTGGAGCTGCGGCCGCCGGTGCGCTTGCTGCCCTTGCAGGCCAAGACGTCAGCGGGCATCGATTCGCAATAGATATATTCCTTCCACTGGTCGGCCATGACGCCGCCGGCAGCTCCCAATCCAGCTTTCAAGAGTCCCATGGTGATCTTCCTTTCTCGTCAAAGGCCGGGTGGTATTGGTCAGAATGGCTAATCGTCCTTGTTGTCCTTCATGACAACGGTGGTCTCGGTGTGGCTGAAGGTGTCGTGCTTCTCGGTCAAGTCGAGCTCGCCGCAGTAGCAATCGGCGTGGGTGGCCTCGTTGGCCGTCTTGAGCTGGCCTACCAGCAGCACGTCTCCGATGATTACGATAATCAGCGGTGCGACGATGTTGATGAGGATGCCCTCGATATCAAAGGTGAGGTAGTCCGGATCGAAGGCGTTCTCGCCCATAAAGAGAATCTGGGAGAGGACAAACCCGATTACAAAGAACAGCACCGAGGCGATGGCGAGCTTGGGCTTGGAGCAGGGCAGCTCGCCGACCATGCGGCCGGTTTGGCCGTTCATGGCAAACAGGTAGCTCTTGCCGTTCCACGAGGTGGAAAGCATCCACACGGGGAACAGAGCGTAGTTGCTGTCTTCCCAGGTGTAGTCGAGCTGCTTGCTTTCGACCTTGGCATCGTCATATTCGTCGACGACGGTCTCGCGCAGGGCCGAAATCGTACTTTCTTCCATACGACGCTCGGCGCGCGCCTTGCAGGTCTCGCAATCCTCATCGTAGCGGTTGGCGATGTAGCCGGGCATATACGCGACCGAGAACGGGCGCAGCGCGTCGTAGTCAAACGGCTCGATAGCATCCATATGGCCGTCGGGCATCTTGGACGATCCGTCGACGGGCACGCGCTCAAACGAGATTTTGCCCTTACGGTAGGCGTCGTAGTGGTTGGTGGTCGTGACGGTGCGGTCGGATTCCTCGGTCACGGTCTCGTTGGTCGCATCGAAGTACACTTCGCCATCCACGCGGGCGCCGTAGAGCCAAAACGGCACGTAAACGCCTTGGACCTCGTCGATGTGGTTGCCGGTGACAAAGCTCTTGGGCAGCAGGATTTTGCCCTTGTAATGCTTCTTGAGCGCGGCCATGACATCATCGCGCCCGAGCTTAAACGGAATCACCAGGTCGGGTGAGAAGTCGCCCGAGAGCTGGCCGGGCGCCACGGCGGAGTTGCCGCAGTATGGGCAGGTGGTAACGGCGACGGTGCCGTCCGAGACCAGCTCGGCGCCGCACGACGAGCAGATGTAGCCGGCGTTTTGGGCCAGATCCTGCACGGCATCGTCGACAGCAGGTTTGGGGGCCGCGGCTGCGGCATCGGCTTTGGCATCTGCCTTGTCCTGGCGCTCGCGATAGAGGGCCTCGACTTCTTCGACTTCAAAACGCGAATCGCAGTAGTCGCAGACAAGCTTTTGTTCGGCACTGGCAAAGTGAAGGGGGCCGCCACACGCGGGGCACTGATAGTTGACACTCTCGAAGGCCATGATCGGTCCTTTCCGTGCCGGAGGCTATGCGCCGATGGCGCCGCCGCAGTATTCGCAGCGCCCGCTGGTATCGGGAATGGTGGTTGCACCGCAGAAGGGGCAGGTGACCGCGGTCTTGGGGGCCTTGGCGGCCACGACGCTGTCGCGTGTCTCCTGACGCAGCTGTACCAGCGCATCGCGGACTTCGGTTGCCTGGCGCTTGGCCTCGCGATATTCGATGGAGCCACGCTGATCGATGGTGGAGTCGTTCACGCGCAGGTTGATCTCGGTAAAGTACGGCGTGTTGACGTGAATAGTCAGGTTAAAGTCGTAATCCAGGTCGTAGCGCGGCGGGTTGTAGCTCTCGCGCTCGCCGTCCTTGGTCTCGCGATAGATCTCGGTGCGATGCTCGTCGATATCCATATCGCAGCCGAGTACCTGTGAGAACTCGATGATGTCGGGATTGGCGTCGCGCCAGCGGCTCTGCGAAGTGATGATCAGCAGACCCGCGTCTTCGTCGAGCATGATGTTGGTGCGCCCGGCAGAGAGCGTGCGCGTTGGGTTGAACGAGGCCAGGCGCTCGGCGTTGGCCTCGCGGTAGGCGAGTTGCTCGCGGATATCGTCCGCGGTGCTGGAGCGCCAACCACTAAAGAAGGGGGACAGCTTGCCTGCGCACTCTTTGCACAGGTAGCCTTCGTTGATCTTGGTCTTTCCCAAAATCCCCAGTTCGGTACCGCAAATCGCGCACTCTTTCTTCTCGAACATCTTGTCAAAGAAGCCCATGGCTGCCTCCCATCAACAGGTAGCGTGTGTCACTTTTGATGATGGGTGAGCGCTCGATCTTTCACGATACCCAGACGGCTCAACGAGTCTCCACAACTGGGACACATGGCCCATTTTCGGCCACTCATTGGGGACGTACTTAAATGAGTGGCAGCTGGGGACAGTCCATGCCGAATGTGGCGGCTGCCGAATGTGGGCGCCGTCCCTGCTATGCCACGGTCACGGCAACCTGGGCGTAGCGGCTGCAGGGGCGCTCGGCGCGCGTCTGCACGGTAAGGGTGAGCACGAAGCGGTCGCCGGGCTGCGCGTCGGCGGGCACGATAAAAGCGGTGCTCACCGTGCATTCCTGCCACAGCGAAAGATCCTGCGTGCCTGCATAGCTCGACGGGTCCACGGCGACATCCCAATGTGCATCAAAGCCCTTGCCGTCGGGGTCGACGACGGTCGCTGCAAGGGTGACGTGCTCGCCGGCTGTAGCGCTGCGGTCGGCCGTGACCTCGACAACATGTGTCGGATGCGAACAAGCTGCCGGATCATGGGCGCACCATTGCGCGCGGGCGGCAAAGTCTTCCTGATAGGCGCGCAGGTAGGGATTGGGGTTGCCGTCTACGGGCGTGCCGATGGCGGCAAAACCGGCGGGTGCGTCCGTATCGGGATGTCCATCAAGAAACATGCGGCCGAGCAGTGTGTCGAAGCCGCGGTCGTCGATGCCGCGCAGGCCAAACGGCAGCAGCGGAATATAGGTCATGCTGTCGCCTTCGGCCATAAAGTCGCCGCGCTCAAACTGCATCGCGGGCATGCCTTCTAGACCCCAATCCAGACGGGCATGCTTGCCAAACTGAAAGCGCTCGGGCTCATTTTCGTAGACCTTGCCGTCGCCATAGAGCATGTAGCGTGCCATGAGGGGGCCGTTACCCTGCGTGAGATTCTGCTCAGGCCAAGGTGCCTTAAACAGCGGCAACGTATCGGGTTGAGCCATCTTGGCATCGACATAGCCGCCATACATATAGGGCACACACCAAAAGATGAGCTCGGGAAAGAGCTCGCGTCCATGGTCGAGCCATGAGTTGTCCTGCCCCACGCCATCGGCAACGCCCATCACGCGCACCTTCTGATAGACCCGCTGCTGCACGGCAGGCCATTCGGGCGTGGCGCGATAACGCTCGGCAATACTCATGAGGGCGCGAACGATGGTGTTCATGCCACCCCAGCTGAGCAGCCATAACGTACGCGGATCATCATCCAAGATTGCCTGCGCAATTACACGAGATCCCTCAGTTTCCTCAGTCACATCACCCTCAAAGGCAACATTTCCCACAAAGGTGCGCTCGATCATCTGGGCGGGCGTGGGAAACGGCGGCTCACCGGCAGCGCCCGCATTCGCCTGCAACTGCGGCCAAGCCTGGGCATATTCATTACTCCAGAGACTCTCAATCCAATGCTCGGGAAACGGACGATACTCACGAAGCTCGCCGGCCAGCGGATCGGGCTCATGAGGCACAACATCCCACTCATAAGAGCGACGCCCTTTGGTCCGCCAATGCGAATTCACCTCGCCCAGCGTATGAACCCCATCCCCAAGAAAGTGATACTGCGAAGCCGTGTACACCACAGCCTGAACATCAAGCACATTAAGATACAGAGCCAAATGAACGAGCGAGTTCATATCGTCGACTTCCATATCGGTAGTAACAATCACCCGAGTTAACTCTTGGGACATAGGAACAGCTCCAATCAAAATCAATTCAGCCAGTTACGCGCAAGGCAAGACGGGACCCGGTCCCCATCGCCGCCGACCCGGCGTGCTGCCGGAAGCGGCCGGCCAGGGCCAACGACAATGGCAACGCAGCGGGGGCCGGGTGTTAGTTTTGCAAACATTCCGCAGGGGGCATGGGAAGGCGCAGCGCGAAGCGCAAAGCGCCGCCCCATGCATGCCCGAGGACGTTTGCAAAACTAACATCCGGTCCCCGCGCCGGGACGGATTACCTATTGACCCTGGCCGACCACTCCCAGCAGCCCACCGGCTCGCCGTCGATGAGCACGCTGCCCCCGTCGAAGTCTTGATAACACAGGTCGTTGAATTGGTGGATCCACACGCCGTGGTTGAACGTCTTCTTGGGCGAGCCATCGGCCTCGCGATAGCGACCGGTCAGGTCCTCGACATGGCTAAAGTAGGTAAGGTGCACGTTGGCTCCGGCGTCACGCAGGCGTGCCGTGAGCGGCAGCACGGTCTGCTGCGGCGACACGAGCTCGTCGCCCTTGGAGTGCGTAAACCACAGCGGCGTCTTGGCGAGCGCGGCTACGTCCTCGTCCGTGGCGTTGTACCACGGGGCACAGCAGGGAAGGCCGGCGGCGAAGAAATCGGGGTAGTCGGCGCACAGACGCAGGGTCATAAAGCCGCCGTTGGAAAGGCCGGCGACCACGATGCGGTCGGTGTCGATGCGCTCGGCATGCTCGGCGACAAACTCGTCGATGAGCGCCTTGAGTACGGGGGAGTAGATGCTCTGGTTGGAGCGGCCGAGCTGCTCGACGCCGTTATCCATCCAAAACGTGGGAGACTGCGGCACGAGCACCCAGGCAAAGCCGCCAAAGTAGCGCTGGATTTGCGCCTGGCTAATGGCTGTCACACGGTTGCCGATATAGGCGCGCGTGGCGCCTTCGCCCTGCGTGGCACCCCTGCCTTCGCCAGCGCCGTGTAGGTACACCACGAGCGGGGCCTTTTGGGGCACGACCGTGGCCTCGGGCGCGAAGGGATTGAAGCAGGCCGAGTCCTCGGCTTTAAAGCTGGGCTCAAAGAAGCCGTACTCGAGCGCGATGCCATTGACGGCGGTCTTTTGCACGGCATTGCTCCAGCCCTTGAGCGCGGGGCAGATGTCGCCGCGACAGGTATCGAAGACCAGGCCGCAGGTGGGTTCGCCGTCGTCGCCGGGAAGAGCCGCGAGCTGCGTGACGTGAAGCTGGTTATCGAGCATGCGCGAGCCCATGACGCCGCCTTCGATCTTTTTGGTCAGGCGCTGCTCGGCGACCTCGAGTGCCACATGGGTGCCCACGGCGAGCTTGCGGCCGTTCTCGTCACTCGGATACGCGGCGAGAACGTCGATGTAACCCACGGAGGGCGTGGCATGGTCGGCGCCGTGCTCCTTGCGCATCAGGACCTCGCCCGTGCGCTCGTGACGCTCTACATATATATGGAAAGTGTTCGCATCGACATCGTTGGCGCGCACGGTGCAGGGTAGGTCGAGAACGACCTTGCTGATCCAGGGGCCAAAGTCGCCCAAGGTGCTGACGGTTGCGTAGGTGCACGATTTGAGTTCCATGAGCTGCCTCCCTTGTGCCGCGCGTGCTAAACAATCGCGGCAATACAATCTAAACATGTTTAGTGTAAAGCAGAATTTGAGAATAAGCGGATGAACTCGGTAAACGGTAGCATCAAACGTTCAATGAACTACTAAACACTCGTTTACTACTATCTAGCAGGGCTTTTGTTGATGAGTCAACAAGGCATTGAGATGCCAGATTATATAAAATCCCACGTAAAAGACCATTTATAAATAAATGGCACTATATGTAATGCCTCTGCATTCAATTACGTTCACCCCCGATTTCCTACCGTTCACCGGACTGCAAACGGCAAAACTGCCACAAATTCAATGCTGAGTGTAAACTAAGCGCTGTAAACGTTCAGTAAACAGATTGTTTACGACAGCGTATCCAAGGGTTCGGTAACCGTAAGGGGTTATAGTCACCGGGCCAAAGGCGTGCCTGCGCCCAAGCGATTAGGCACACGACGATATGGGGAGGGGTCCCATGGCAGTAGATAACAAGCAGATTGCCACCGATGTCCTCGAGCTCGTGGGCGGTGCGGAAAACGTCACCGTCGCCACCAACTGCATGACGCGCCTGCGTCTGACGCTCAAGGATAACAGCAAGGCCGACGTGGAGAAGATCAAGAAGGTCAAGGGTGTTCTGGGCTGCCAGTTCGCCGGCAGCCAGCTCCAGGTCATCATCGGCCAGAACGTGCCCAAGGTGCTCGCCGAGTTCGTCGCCATGTCCGGCGTCAAGCAGGGTGCCGCGGTCGACGAGAACCTCGACGCTCCTAAGGAGAAGTTCGAGCTCAAGAACCTGCCCAACATCATCCTCGACTACCTGTCGGGTTCCATGACCCAGCTGATTCCGCTGCTCATGGCCGGCGGTCTGTTCCGCACCATCGCTGCGGTTCTTGGTCCCACCATGCTCGGCGTTATCTCCGATACCGATCCGACCTACACGTTCCTCTACACCACCCTGTACGAGGCCACGTTTACCTTTATCCCCATCTACTTGGGCTATGCCGCTGCTAAGAAGCTCGGCGCCTCTCCGGTTCTGGGCATGCTCCTCGGCGGCGCTCTCATGGCCCCGTCCGTCGTGAGTGTCGCGACTCAGGAGGGTGGCGGAATCATCTCCGTCTATGGCATCCAGATCACCGCTGCCAACTACCAGCAGTCCGTCCTGCCGATTATCCTCTCGGTGCCGGTCCTCTACTTTGTTGAGAAGTTCTTTAAGAAGGTCATGCCCGACGTGCTGTCCACGGTCTTCACGCCGTTCTGCACCATGATCGTCACCATCCCCATCGCCTTCATCGTCCTTGCCCCGATCGGCAACGAGCTCGGTACGCTGATTGCCAACGCCCTCTTTGGTCTCGCCGACCTTGGCGGTATCGGCATCCTGATCGTCATGGCCGTCCTCGGCGCCTTCTGGCAGCTCTTCGTGGTCTGCGGCATGCACATGCCCGTCATCCTGCTCGCTCAGGTTCAGATCATCGCCGCCGGCTACGATCCCTTCGTCTTCGTTTCCACCAACTGCGCTATGGCCGCCGTCTGGGGCTGCGCTTTCGGTGCCTTCCTCAAGATGAAGAACCCCGACGAGAAGGGTCTTGCTCTGGGCTACGTCATCTCCGCCATCGCCGGCGGCGTCACCGAGCCCGCACTCTTCGGTATCCTCATGCGCTTCCGCCGCACCATGCTCGGTATGTTCATCGGCGGTGCCATCGGTGCCGTGTTCTCCGGCCTCATGGGTGTTACTTACTACCTGGCCGGCGGTGCCTCCAACTTCCTGGTCTTCACCAACTACCTGCAGGGTGGCCAGATGAACACCGTCTGGGCTATCGTCGGTATGGCAATCTCCTTTGCCATCGCCGCTGCCGTCGTCTTTGTCACTGGCTTCTCCAAGGAGGAGCTCGCCGAGATGGAGGCCTAAGGCCAAACCATTCGGTCACATACGACCTTACCTACACGACAGGGCCCCGTCAGGCGCAAGCCCGGCGGGGCCCTTTTTACAAGGTAGACTGATTGGGGGCGCGTGGCGCCTGCTCGCCGGGGCTTGCTAAGCGCCAGGGGCTTTCGCGCGGGGTTACCGCGAAAGAATCTGCCGGTTCGCAACTCCTTTATCAAACGAAAGGACATGCAGATGAGTTTGGGAAAGCTGGCCGTCAACGGTCGTCAGGACGGCTTTTTGTGCGAGGGCAAACCGTTCTTTTGGTTTGCCGATACGTGCTGGAGCGCGTTTACGAGCATTACCGAGGCCGATTGGGACTACTATCTGACCCGTCGCTCCGAGCAGGGCATGAACGTGCTGCAGATCAACACGCTGCCGCAGTGGGATCGCTGCTGCCCCGATCTGGGCATTTGGCCCTATGCCAGCGAGGATGGCGTGCATTTTGATTGGTCCCGCCCCAACCAAGCGTACTGGGATCGCGCCGCTGCCATGTGTCGCGCTGCCGTCGAGCACGGCATTCGTCCGGCACTCGTGCTTATGTGGTGCAACTACGTGCCCGGCACCTGGGGTGCCAAGATCGCTGGGCATTGCGGTGCCGAGGTTATGCCACGCGAGGAAGTCCGTGCCCACGTTGCCCGCGTCGTCGAGAACCTGGGCGAGTTCGACCCCGTCTACGTGGTGACGGGCGATACCGACTTTACCAGCGACGAGGCGATCGCCTACTACGAGGATGCTCTCGACGAAGTCGTCAAGCGCGCGCCCGAGGCGTTGCGCACCATGCATATCAACCGCGGCAACCGTACCATTCCGGCACAGTACCTGGACCGTCTGGACTTTTACATGTTCCAGCCCGGCCACAACTACGAGGGCCAGCCCGAGGCCTGGCGCCTGCCGCAGGACTTTACCGCCAACTACCCCAAAAAGCCGATGGTCAACTCCGAGCCCTGTTACGAGCAGATGGGCGCGTCACGCAACGTGTACTGGCGCTTCACCGCGCAGGACTGCCGCGCGAGCGTGTGGTCGTCGATCCTTGCCGGTGCGAGCGCTGGCGTGACCTATGGTGCGCACGGCGTTTGGAACTGGCAGACCAGCAGGAGCCAGGGCTCGGTGCTGGGCGAGGGCTTCGACATGCCGTTCCGCTGGCAGGAGTGCCTGCAGTTTACGGGCGTTTGGGACTTTGGCGCGATCGAGCATGTGCTTGCCGGCTTGGGCGCTACGGCTGGCGACGACGCGCTTGCCGTGGTTCCGGCACAGGAGCTGCTCGATGACGCGCGCGAGGCCATTCGTGTGGCGCGCGTTGGCGATCGCGTCGTCACGTACCTGCCGCGCACTACGGCGCTCAAGTTTAAGCTCGACGGCACGCGCGGCTGGACGGCGACGGTTCTCGACATGGAGGATAAGCGCATCGCCAAGCTGCCCGTTCGCGACAACGGTGACGGCACCGTGCGCGTGGCTCAGCATCCCTTTGAGCACGACGCACTGGTGATCCTGGCCCCCGGGCGCTAACGGCTCTTCTCCAACATTTACAATCCAGTCCCTTTCATGAGGCTGCGACGGAATGGTTCCTGCATGACAGCTTTAAGCTGCCAAGGGAGCCATTCCGTCGCACTCATTGGGGACGTACTTAAATGAGTGGTCATTCCGTCGCACTCATTGGGGACGTACTTAAATGAGTGGTCAGCGCACCCGGCGGTATCTACGAGGGGGACGTCACAGGAACGATCCATCGCGGCGGTGCGCTCACGTTTATGGACGGCTGCCCACTGGGAAAGCTCATTCGCGAGGCACTGGGGGTGCCGGTTGCCGTCAATAACGACGGTAAGTGCTGTGCACTCGGTGAGTATGCGGCTGGCGCTCTGCGCGGGATACGTTTTGGCGTGGTGCTCGCTATCGGCACGGGCATCGGCGGCGGTATCGTCATCGACGGCAAGGTCCTGCGCGGCGCGCACTGCTTTGCAGGCGAGTTCAGCTTCTTGCGCAACGATGTCACGACTGCCGCGAATATGGGAAACTCCTTTGCGGGTTCGGGCGGTTGGCGTGCGCTCCGTGATACCGTCGTTGCCGAGAAGGGCCTGCCTGCGGATTCTCCGGTGGACGGCCGCCGCGTCTTTGAGTGGATCGCGGATGGCGACATGGCGGCGCAGCGCGCGCTCGACCGCTACGC
Source organism: Collinsella sp. HCP28S3_E12 (assembly GCF_052065595.1). Classification (NCBI taxonomy): domain Bacteria; kingdom Bacillati; phylum Actinomycetota; class Coriobacteriia; order Coriobacteriales; family Coriobacteriaceae; genus Collinsella; species Collinsella sp. HCP28S3_E12. The sequence continues at coordinate 8,451 of NZ_JBQHTS010000015.1, read as the reverse complement.
TCGCTCATTTGACGGACAGCTCATCAACCTGCAGGCCGTGCTCGACCCCGAGGTCTTTGTGATCGCAGGCGGCATCTCGTGCCATCCCGAGCTCATCGATGCCCTGCGTGCGCAGATGCCGCTGGCCCTCGCGAGTTACGAAGGGACCCTTGCCGGCATTCCTGTGCCGCAGATAAAGGCGGCCGAGCTCGGCAACGACGCCAACCTTTACGGTGCTGTCCAGGAAGCCATGCGCCTGGTGTAGCGCGCGCCAAACGAGGCTGTCGAAAAAGATAAAGGCCGGCGTGAAGCACCCGCATCGACGCTTCGCCTGCGCTAAACTGGAGGGCACGTACGCGATTACGAGAGGAGCCCGCATGGAGGCTTACAAGCAAGAGTTCATCAAGTTTATGGTTGAGTCCGACGTTCTTAAGTTCGGCAGCTTTACGCTCAAGAGCGGCCGTCAGTCCCCGTTTTTTATGAACGCCGGCGCTTACGTGACGGGCTATCAGCTCAAGAAGCTGGGCGAGTATTACGCCCAGGCCATCCACGATAACTTTGGCGACGACTTTGATGTGCTGTTTGGACCGGCCTACAAGGGTATTCCGCTGGCCGTCGTGACCGCAATTGCCTACCACGAGCTGTACGGCAAGGAGGTCAAGTACTGCTGCGACCGCAAGGAGGCCAAGGATCACGGTGCCGATAAGGGCAACCTGCTGGGTTATGAGCCCAAGGACGGCGATCGCGTGGTCATGGTCGAGGACGTTACCACCAGCGGCAAGTCCATCGACGAGACCTATCCCAAGGTTAAGGCTGCTGCCGACGTCGAAATCAAGGGCCTGATTGTGTCTCTCAACCGCATGGAGGTCGGCAAGGGTGGCGTGACCACCGCTCAGAAGGAGATCGAGGCAAAGTACGGTTTCCCCGTCGCGAGCATCGTCTCCATGGCCGAGGTCGTCGAGACCCTCTACAACCACGAGATCGATGGCAAGGTCGTCATCGATGACGAACTTAAGACCGCCATCGACGCCTACTACGAGCAGTACGGAGCTCGGGAGTAGTTACGGCGTTTTACCAAACGCCGTAACCGGCCGACGCTGCGCGCCGCCCAGGGCGACAATTTGTCATTCAAAAGGCGAGGCATGACCAGAAGGTCAATGCCTCGCCTTTTTCACGCCAACTTGTTCGCCCTGGACGTCGCTCGCTGTCCGTCCTCTACTTGCGGCGTTGTCTTGCTCCGAATGCGGCCCGCTTGCTGCCGTTGCCAGAGTAGTCATTGGGGACGTTCTTAAACGACTACTTAAGCCCGGGCAGGCGGGTATAGGGGAACGAACGCTCCAGGAATTCGGAGCAATGGGCGTAGTCTTTGGCGAAGTAGCTGCTGTAGAGCGAATCGAGTACGTATTGCACGGCGATGTGGCTGGCGAACTGCGTGATGCGATGCGTCATGCTCTCGTGGTCACTCACCGTAAGGTAGGCGGCAAAGCCGGGATGAATGCGAGCGCAATAAGGCGTGCCGATGACGATGACCGGGACATGCCGACTGCTGAGGATCGGCAAGATGTCCTTGAGGTTGGGGGCAAGGCCGCTGTAGGAGATGACGATTGCCGCATGGTCGGGATCCGAGGCGAGCGCCGTTCGCACCTGGGCCTCGATACCGTTGTGGCACGTCGCGCTTTTACCGGCGGAGAGCAGGCGGTCGCGGAACATTCCCGCTGGATAGAGGTTGTGCGAGCCCGTGTAGATGTCGACCTGTCGGGCGTTCGCGATGAGCTTGGCGGCATGGTCGAGCTGCGTGGGGTCGAGCAGCTCCTGCGTTTCGGCCAGCGTGGTCTGGTAGAGCCCCTCCATGCGCTCCATAACCTGCGCGGGGGTGGAGGTGGCATCAAAGGGAAAGTTGATGTCCACGTCGCGGCGGTTTCCCGCCTCGGTTGCCAAGCGAATAAGCTCGACCTTGAGATCCTTAAAGCCCTCGAGGCCGAGCTTTTTGCAAAAACGATGCACGCTCGCGACCGAAACGTTGGTGCGCGCGGCAAATTCCTTAATAGAAAGCCCGCGGATGTCCTGACCGATAGCAAGGGCTGCAATGCCGAGCTGTTGCTCGGTGGGGGTGAGGCCCTGCGCCTCGGTGATCTTGCGTTTGATATCCATGCGAACTCCCACACTCGCCAAACCTGCCAAAAAGGGACAGGTTTATTTTGGCAGGTTTTGCCCGCAAAGGGTAACGGGGCCGAGGATGCCGCTGGGGGCGACGGGCTCGGTGAGGGCGAAAATGTCGGGGATCGCATGGTCGAGCGTGTTGATGACGTCGATCATGAGCTCATGCGCACCGGCGGAAAGTGCGCCGGCGGCAAAACGATAGGGCGGGCAGATGCGTGTGCCGAGCGGGCGTCCATCGAGCGTGAGCGTCGCGGTTTCGTAGACGTCTCCCAGGTCGATTGTGGCGTCGGCGCAATCGTTGGCCAGCTCAAACGACGCATGATATCGGTAGGTACCGCAGGTGCCGGTGAACAGATCGGCTGTAAGGTCGCACAGGTGCTTGAGCTTTTGTGATTCACCAAAGGCGCCATTGCTGCCGGCAGGAGAGAGGGCGACGGTCCATGGGCCTTCGATGCGCAGGCGGAGCGACGTATCAGCGCCGATTGCGCCGTCTCCAGGCGCATTCTCGCTGCTCGTTTCCAAAACAACGATGCAGCTCTCGAAGGGTGCGAGCTCCAACGCACCGTCAAACGCAACGGGCCCGGCGCCGTTTAGCAGGTCGAGCCGCGTGCCGCAAAGGCGCTCGCCTGTCGCAAGTGCAACCGTGCAGTCGACGCGCTCGCGTGGGTGTTCGTTGACGAGCATAACGTAGGTCTCGCCCACCCGCTCGTAGCGAAGTGCGCGTAGCCAAGGCTGCGGTGTGTCAGGCACAACGGTCTGCAGTCCCGCGCTTGCAAGCGCGCGGGCGACATCGGCCAGCGGCGTTGCGACGAGCCCTCCCAGCTCGACCGCGCCATCGGTATCGTAGAATGTGCCGGGCGCCTCGTCGACGGCAAGCACCATAACGCCTGCATCCGCCATGCGTCTCACTGCCTCCGCCGTCGTAGCGCCAATAAATGAAGCTCCTGGCATAACAAACGCCTGGTAACGACAATCGTTTACGGTAAGTAATCCGTCGGCAATCGAAACCTCGTAACGGTCCTCATCCTCAAAAGCCTCGGCGGGCACAAAATCAAAGTCGATCTGCGCGCGCGTGAGCTCTGCCGCCACGCGCTCGATAGGCATGGCGTTGCCGGCCCATTCGGCATCGGCATGGTACAGGATGGCAACGGGGTGCATGGCATAGCCTCCTGAAAGCAGCGTTGCCGTACGGTTCATATAGCTCATGAGCTGGCCAAAGTGCGGCCATTGCGGATTGTTGCCGTGTGCGTAAAAGTGCGGCGGGCAGTCCCAATCGGGGAAGGGCGCCATGCTAAACGCGTGCGGCGTAAACCAGTTAATACCGCGGACGAGCATGTGGTCGGCGATCCATTTCATCTCGCGCAAGCCCTCGTGCCAGCCGAAGGCGCCAAAGACCTCGGCCATGCAGCGCCCCTGCTTTTTGGGGTCGAGGCGTGCGGCCGAAGAGCCCAACTTGGCGAGCGCGTAGGTAAAGAACTCCATGTTCCACGCGCCGTGGAAGTAGCTGTAACGTCCGTGGTCGACGCTGGGGGCAAGCTGGTTGATGACAACGTCGATGCCCGCCATATCCTGCCCGGCGACCGCGCGGAAGTAGTGTCCGGCGCCCTGGCCCAGGCGCGTGTGGCAACTCTTGTCCTCAATCACATGTCCGATGTGCATGACGCCGCGCTTGCGGCACCAGTCACCAATCTGCTCGTCAAAGCACGCGCGGTAGAGTTGCGTGGCGATGTCCATGTAAGTGTGGCGGACCCGAGCGCCGGCGGGGTCGCGCGTCCAAAGGCCGCGGAGCTCGGCAAGCCAGCTCGCGCTCAACTCCTCGTGCAAGCGGCGGGCAAGCTCATCCGACCAGGGCAGTGCCATATCGCCGCGTCCAATAAAGCTGCTGGTGGAAGCGTCTTCGAGGGTCGCACCCTTCTCGTTCATAAAGCCCGGTTCATCGGTAAAGAAGCCCAGAATGGTCTTGCCGAACTCGTCGCCCAGATGTTCAAACGTGGGTTCGTAGACGGCGTTGATGAGCATACGGCACGAATCGGCGTCGACCATGTTGATGTACTCATCGCGAAAGCCGGTCTTTTGGCTGGTGACGTAGAGCTCGAGGGTGGTGATGCCGGCAGGAGCGTCAAAGCGCAGGCGGACGGGAGTGCCGTCCTCGGTCTGTTCAACGGCGAGCTCAAGGTCGAGCGGTGCACCGGCTGCGTCGAAAGTCGCCGTGCCCACAAAGTGCTCCGTGGGATCCATAAGATTGCCGAGCTTAATGGTCGTGGACGGCTGGGGACCGACGACCGTTACCGTGTGATGCTTAAGCACGGTCTTTTTGAGCGCGGGGTCTACATCCTCGCCTGCAAGCGCGCCGTTGGCGTAGCCCGTGGGAAAGTGGGCATCATCGAGCAGCCAGATCTTCAAGTCCAGGCGCTTGCACTCGCCAATGATAAAACGCAGGTCGGACCACCAGCCGTCGCGACAAAACTCGGGATGCGTGCGCGATTCGAGGCAGACCTCGTGGATGTCCGCCCCGGCAATCTGCTCTAAGTATTCGGTAATCGTCTCGCGCGCCTCGCCCTTGAGCCACAAGAACGGAAGCACATGGTTGTCGTATGCCGCCATATCCACTCCTCTAAAACAAACCTTTTAAATCGATTGAAGTCAGAGTACGTCGCGCGCACACTCCTGCTAATATCAAAACCACGGCAGAATATGACCAAATCAATGATGGTGGCGATATGGATATCGCGCGTTTGGACAATCTTTTGCTCAAGCTGACCGACAGCGAGCGCGCTTACTGCGCAGGCACCCGCTATGACTGGAACGATGCGTTCAGCTCGGGTCATCAGCAGAATATCGGTGAAAAACATATCCATAAAATCGGTGACCCGACGCGAGCCCTGCACCAAGAAGGCATGCCTGAGGGCCTGTCAATCGTGCGCAACTCGCGCTTTAACCCCGTGCCGGAGCATGTGCACAATTATGTCGAAATCAGCTATGTCTATCGAGGGCATGCGCCGCAGGTCGTCAACGGCGCACGGCTCACGCTTGCCCAAAACGAGGTGCTCTTGCTCGACGCGGCCTGTCCGCATGCCGTAGGCGAGCTCGGCGAGCATGACATTATGCTGAGCATCGTCATCTCGCGGGTGATGTTGCACCGCAGCCTAGAGCAGAGCCTGTCGCCGTCAAGCGCCGTCTCGCAGTTCCTCATTAATGCCCTCAATGACGAAACCGACCACCGCGGTCATGTGCATTTTCGCACGGGCAACAGCCGCCGCGTGCGCCGATATATGCAGGAGATGCTGTGCGAACTTCTGGAGCCGACGGCGGCGAGTCCCCAGATCGTGTCGAGGCTGTTTGAGTTGCTGCTGGTCGAACTTATGCAAAGCTATGAGACATCGCTGCTGCAGGCGGACATGCCCACGCTGCCTTCGGCGCAGGTCGCGGCCGCCGTGAGCTACATCGAGCGCCATGCCTGCGATTGTACGCTCGAGGACGTAGCTCGCCACCTGCATCTGAGTCCCAACTATGCAAGCGCGCTGCTCAAACGGCAGACGGGCCGCACGTTTATGCAGCTCGTGCAGGAGAGCCGCCTGGAACGCGCGGCAACATTGCTCGACGCCGGCGCCACTGCCGAAACCGCGGCGCGCGAGGCCGGCTACGCCAACATGAGCTTCTTCTACAAAAAGTTTGCCGAGCGCTATGGCTGCACGCCGGCCGTCTACCGCCGGCGTTTGCCCAGATAAAACCTGCCAAAATAAACCTGTCCCTTTTTGGCAGGTATCAGGAAGTGTCAGGGGCGGGGCGGTGACGGGGCGCAAGGGCGAAAAGAAGTGTCGGGTTTGGTGCGCCCGCTTCTGCCCGTCCCGCGCGTGGGCGATACTCGGCTTATCGACCCACGATGCAAAGGAGATGCTCATGGCAAACATCAAGTTCCCCGAGGGATTCTATTGGGGCGGCGCCACCGCTGCCAACCAGTTTGAGGGCGCTTGGAACGTGGACGGCCGCGGTCCTTCCGTCGACGACCATTTCTTGGGCGGCAGCTACAAGGAGCCGCGTCAGATTACGATCGATATCGACCCCAACCGCTTCTACCCCAATCATGACGGTATCGATTTCTACCACCACTACGAGGAGGATATCGCGCTGTTCGCCGAGATGGGCTTCAATATGTTCCGCATGTCCATCTCTTGGAGCCGTATCTTTCCCAACGGCGACGACGCTGAGCCCAACGAGGCCGGCCTCGCCTTCTACGACCGCGTCTTCGACTGCCTGCGCGCCCACAATATCGAGCCGCTCGTGACCCTCTCGCACTACGAGATGCCCTATCACCTGGTCGAGAAATACAACGGCTGGGCGAGCCGCGAGCTCATCGGCTTCTTTGAGAAGTACTGCCAGACCGTCTTCGACCGCTATCAGGACAAGGTCAAGTTCTGGCTCACCTTCAACGAGATCAACTGCGGTACTCAGGACATGGGCAACCTCTTTGAGACCAGCATGATTCAGGGCTTTGAGGGTCCGGCGTCGGCGGTCCACACCACGCCGCAGGCTCGTATGCAGGCGTTGCATCACCAGTTTGTCGCCAGCGGCCGCGTCGTGCGCTATGCCCATGAGCATTACCCGCAGTTTAAGATGGGCAACATGGACTGCTTCATCCTTTCCTACGCCGCCACGTGCGATCCGGCCGACGTGTTCGCCACGCAGCAGGAGATGAATACCATGAACTGGTACTGCTCCGACGTGCAGGTGCGCGGCAAGTACCCGTTCTATGCCAAGCGCTTCTGGGCCGAGAACGATGTCGAGCTCGTGATGGAGGACGGCGACCTGCAGGATATCGCCGACGGCAAGGTTGATTTCTACACCTTTAGCTACTACATGTCCGGCACCGTGGGCACCCACAAGGATCACGAGATGACCGAGGGCAACATGACCTTTGGCGGCAAGAATCCCTATCTGGAGTCCACCGACTGGGGCTGGCAGATCGATCCGCTGGGCCTGCGCATCGCCCTCAACGAGATTTACGCCCGCTACGAGATTCCGCTGATGGTGGTCGAGAACGGCATGGGCGCCTACGACGAGGTCGAGGAGGACGGCTCCATCCATGACCCGTATCGCATCGCCTACCTGCAGAGCCACATCAAGGCCATGGGCGAGGCCATTGCCGATGGCGTTGACCTGATAGCCTACACCTGGTGGGGTCCCATCGACCTGGTTTCCGCCGGCACTGGCGAGATGCGCAAGCGCTACGGCTTCATTCACGTCGATAAGTACGACGACGGCACCGGTACCTACGAGCGCCGCCGCAAGGACAGCTTCTTCGCATACCAGAAGATCATCAAGTCCAACGGCACCGAGGGCTTGGAATAATTGAGCCCCGGCGTTCCGCCGAACGCCGGACCGGCCGCCGACTACGTGACCACCGACGTCGATGACGACGGCATCTGGAACGCTTTTGTTCACCCGGGGCTTATCGAGGCTTAATCGACAATATGAGTGCCACTGGGGAAAAGGTTTTGGAAGGGCTTGGAAGGGCTTGTGATTCGGGCCCTTGCCTTAGCATTTTGGCCATTTGGCACTATAATCACCATAGGTATGCGCATAACGTTGCGCTTAATCAAGAGGAGAAAACGTATGGGTCTGTTTGATATGTTCAAGAAGAAGGCTGAGCCCGTGGCTGCCGCTGCTCCGGCCTCCATTTCTGCTTCTGCCGGCGCCGACGTGCTGTGTTCGCCCGTCAAGGGCAAGGTCATCAAGATGGCCGACGTGCCCGATCCCGTCTTTGCTGGCGAGGTTTTGGGCAAGGGCTGCGCCGTGTGGCCCGAGGACGACCTGGTCTACGCTCCCTCCGACGGCAAGGTGACCGTCACCATGGGTCACGCCGTGGGCCTGCAGTCCGATAGCGGCATCGAGGTTCTGGTGCACGTTGGCGTCGATACCGTCAACATGAATGGCGACGGCTTCGAGGGCTTCGTCAAGGCCGACGACGTCGTGAAGGCCGGCCAGCCCTTGCTCAAGATCGACCGCGCCAAGATCGCTGCCGCCGGTTACAAGGACTGCGTCGTCGTGGCCGTGTCCAACACCGCCGAGTTTGCCGATGTCGAGCTCGCCGTCGAGGCCGAGTCTGCCGTCGCCGCCGGTGACGCCATCGTTAAGGTCGTCCGCAAGTAGTCTGCGGCATCCAGAAGATGCACAAGGGTGGTCGGGTTATCCGGCCACCCTTTTTAATATGAGAAAGCCATTGTCAATAGGCGTGTTTGTTCGAGCCCGGTTTTAAACCGGGCTTTTTCGTTTCCCGTCGGGAGGGCCCGCGCACGCTGCACGTTTAGTCGA
>NZ_JBQHTS010000014.1:0-58917 GCF_052065595.1 Collinsella sp. HCP28S3_E12 | reverse complement strand
CTTGCGAAAAACGAATCCAAGTCAGACCATTTCAAATGGTTCGATGTCTGCCCGGATGCGACACATCATGTGTGTCCATCCTCGCAGTATCCGGTTCTCAAGGTGCACGCCCCGCGGCTCATCCGGTCCGACCGGGCCGCGCGGCAAGGAGATATATTGCCAGACCGGAGGGGCCCGCGGGGCGGGAATCTGGTTGCACACAGCTCCTACATATTTATACCCGCAGCTGACACTTGCCAGTCGTTACCTACCACTCGCCGAGCATATCTTTATATTGATCAGCCCCATGGCTAGAGCTGATATGCGCCCCGAGCCAAAGCGCAGCCGGCATCAAGCAACTCGTCGCGCTCCTCCACCGAAAAGCCCTCGGCGTACACTCGCACCACCGGCTCAGTGCCACTCGGGCGAACCAACAGCCAGGTATCATCCTCAAATGCCAAACGCAAGCCGTCCATGTGACTTACGCTCTGCGGCGCCTTGCCGCAAATCGACTTGGGATTCACACCGGGAAGCAGCGTGCGCAGCGACTCGGCATCTTCTGCCTCAAGTCGTAAATCTCGACGGCCATAACTTGTTTTTCCAAAACTCGCCTCGAGCTGATCGACCAGCACGCCCAGCGAAGCCCCCGTCTTTGCCATGAGCTCACACAGGAGTAGGCAAGCGAGAATGCCGTCACGCTCGGGCATATGCGCGGCAATGCCGATGCCACCGGCCTCCTCACCGCCCATAAGCACCCCGTCTTTTTTCATCTCGGCGGCTATATATTTGAAGCCAACCGGTTTTACGGTCACGCGGCAACCGAGTGCCTCGGCAACACGACGTACAAGCGTCGAGCACGATAGATTGACGACGACTCGCCCCTTCAAATTGCGAAACTGAACCAATTCGCCCATTACGAGCGCCATGATCTGATGCGGATGTATATATCTACCGCGCTCGTCGACCGCGCCAATACGGTCAGCATCGCCATCGGTCACCAGGCCGGCACACGCGCCGTCTTCGATAACTGCACGCTCGCAGGCATCCACCCACGGCTCTACGGGATCGGGACAGATATCCCTCCAATCCGATGCTTGCCCCGCATGAATCTCATGGACCTCAACACCCAGCTCGCGCAGCAAATCGGCAAGATAACCTTGAGCCGCTCCCCCCATGGGGTCGACCACCACGCGCAGACGAGCGGCACGAATGGCATCGGCATCGACAAACGATGCTACCGCTCGCATATAGTCGGGAATGATATCCGCCGTGCGATACTGCTCCTCGAGCCCCAGAGGTTCGGCGGCCATCGTTGCCTCGAGTTCTTCGATGACGTCCTGGTTTGCCGTGGAACCATCGCCCATGCGCAGTTTGAGACAGAGATAGCCCTGCGGATGATGTGAACCGGTCACCATGAGCGCCCCGCACGCCTCGCCATCGTATGCGGCAGCCCACGTGATGGCAGGCGTGGGTACAAAACGGGCCGCGAGCACGGCATCAAGGCCATGGGCCGCAAGCACGCCAGCTGCAAGTTCTGCAAACTCGCGCGCCCGGGGACGGGTGTCATACCCGATATATACCGTCTTGCCGGGATATGTCTTTTGCCAGAGCTCGCCAGCGGCATCAGCGATACGGGCAACATTGTCAGCGTTAAAATCCTCGCCGACGCGAGCGCGCCAGCCATCAGTTCCAAAATGAATTATCGCGCACACACGCAGACACCTCGCAGTGTTTGGATCATGGTACGCAGGTGGTATACCCGCAACGAGCGCCCGGCAAGCCGCCGGCGCACGCATTCACCGTTTAGGCAAAAGCCGTCGAGGGCGCATATAGACAAAAAAACCGCCCCGGTTGGGGCGGTAATTCGAATGTGCTTTTCTTAGGACTCTATATATCGAGCGCGTCTGCCATAGCAGCCGTCGTGATCGCCGTGGTTCCGCAACAGCCACCAACCATTGCGGCGCCAGCCCGCTTCCACTCGACGCATGCGCGCGCGAAAGCTTCGGGGTCCTCGTGCCACACGGGCCCATCTTGCGTTTGGACCGGATTTCCCGCATTGGGACGTACAGTAACGGGCGTCGTGGCTATCTTGACCATTCTTGGTACCGCAGCGGTAGCCGCTGTCAGGGTGCAGCAATTGACCCCAACCGAGCTCGCACCGTGCTTCTCGGCATACAAGATGGCACCTTCGATGTTTAGGCCATCACCCAGCAGGTCGCCCTTGTCATCAATAGCAAAGCTCACCAGAACGGGCATGCCATCAGCGGCATCATGGACACCGGCGAGCACGGGCTGCAGATTGCGGATAGACGTGATCGTCTCGACCAGAATCCCGTCGACGCCGGCGTTGAGCAGGGCGGACGCCTGCTCGCGAGCATTTGCGCGAATCTCTCGATACTCGGAAGAATCCTCGACAAACCACTCAATCGCAATAGGCCCCATGGACCCCAGCAATAGCTGGGGATTTGCCTGGCGGGCATCGTCGACCGCCCCGCGATTGACCTCTGCCATAGATGGAGCGATTTCATCGCGATCGAGCGCAAAACCCGATGCCTGGAACGTATTGGTAATAAGCACCTGTGCACCAGCGGCGGCATACAGTCGGTGGATGCGAGAAACCGTCTGTGGTTCGGCGAGGTTCCAAAATGCCGGCGGAATATCGGCGGCACCGTATTCACTCAGCAGCACGCTGCCCATCGGACCCTGTGCCAGCAGCGTCTCGCTGGCAAGTCGGCGCATAAGCTCCTCGCCGCCGAAGCGATTGTAATAACTCGTATCCATATATATGTTTCGCTATTCCTCGATGCTGATTCCCTGCTTTTCGAGATAGGCGAGCCAACGGACCATTGTGTCCTCGGAAAGCGCGTGCTCCATCATGCAGGCCTCGGCATCGGCGCGCTCAAAGTCGGCGCCGAGCTCCTGGACCAAAAATGTGCGAATCAGGCGATGGCGATACCAGATAGCCAAACCGACCTCGCGCCCACGGTTGGTCAGGATAACCTTGCCGTAGTGAGACTGCTCGACAAGTTCGGATGCCTTGAGAGCCGAAACCGCCTTGTTGACCGATGCCTTCGAAACGCCAAGGCGCTGTGCGATATCGACCGACCGCACGCCATTAGTCTCCCCATCCTCGCTTTCGATGCGAACCATGCACTCCAAGTAGTCTTCGTTCGCCACCGTTAGATGTAGCTCGCGCGAGCTATTTGTCGTATCCATGAACATCCGTCCCTTCTGCATTCAATGGCTGATTCTACCCCATCCAAGCGTCGCGGTATGCCGCGGCATACCGTGCTAGAGTTCTTGTTGCATACGACAACCAAGATTGGAGCGGTCTCTATGGAAAACACCACCACGAACCCCGACGTACTCGAGCGTTTTTTGCGCTACGTCCAGATCAACACACAGTCCGAGGATGCCAACTGTGACCAGGTTCCGTCGAGCACCGTCCAGTTTGATCTTGCCAATGTGCTTGCCGAGGAATTGCGCGAGCTTGGTGCAACCGATGCCCATGTAACCGAAAACGCCTATGTCTGCGCTCACATTCCCGCGAGCGCCGGCTCCGAGAATAAGCCCGCCCTGGGCCTGATCGCGCACCTCGACACCACCGAGGTCGCACCGGGCGCCGGCGTAGCGCCGCACATTGTGCACTACGAGGGCGGCGACCTGGTTTGCGGCATCGTCGACGGCAAGCCCGTATCCATGAGCACCGCCAAGCTCCCCGCCCTCAACAACCTTTTGGGCGAGGACCTGGTTTGCACCGACGGCACCACGCTGCTGGGCGCCGACGATAAGGCCGGTGTCGCCGAGATTATGGCGCTCGTCGCACGCATTGCACAGGACCCCAGCCTGCCCCACCCCACGCTTGGTATTTGTTTCTGCCCGGACGAGGAAATCGGCCACGGTGCCGAGCTGTTGGATATCGAGGACTTTGGCTGTAAGTATGCCTACACAGTCGACGGCGGTCCGGTTGGCGAGCTTGAGTGGGAGTGCTTCAACGCCGCCGAGGCTACCGTTAGCTTTGAGGGCCAGTCCATTCACCCCGGCGACGCCAAGGGCCGCATGGTTAACGCGGGCAATCTGTTCTGCGACTTCAATGCCCTGCTTCCCTACGTGCAGCGTCCGGAATACACCGAGGGCTACGAGGGCTTCTATCACCTCGAGGGCGTTTCTGCCACAGTCGACCATGCCACGGCGCGCTATATCGTCCGTGATCACGATGCCGCCAAGTTCCAGCAGAAGCTCGATCTGATGGATGCTGCCGCCGCGCTGCTCAACCAGCGTCTGGGCGAGGAGCGCGTAACGGTCGAGATCAAGCACCAGTACCGTAACATGGCCGAGATTGTCCGCGACTACCCAGAGCTGATCGAAGTCGCCAAGGAATCCTTCCTTGCCTGCGATGTTGAGCCCCAGGTGCTGCCGATTCGCGGCGGCACCGACGGCGCACAGCTGTCGTTCCGCGGCCTGCCCTGTCCCAACCTTTCGACGGGCGGCTACTGCTACCACGGCGTCAACGAGTTTGTCCCGGTCAGCTCGCTCGTTAAGATGACCGACGTCTTGCAGGAACTCGTCGCCCGCTTCGCATAAGGAACTCGAATAATCTAGGTAAGCAAAATCGCCCCGTCCTCAAAACCGAGAACGGGGCGATTTTTTGGTGCAAGGGGAGTAGTCGGCATCGCTGGTTGAATCAACGTCAGCGAGCGACGTCCAGAACGAACAAGTTGGCATGAAAAAGGCAGGACATTGATTCTGGTCATGCCCTGCCTTTTGAATGACAAATAGTCGCTCTGGGCGGCGCGCAGCGTCAAGCCGTTGCGCGGGCTAGCAAGCCCGCGCAACCCTAGTAGTTGGCTTCGTAACCGTTGCCGTCGCCAGTGGGCTCCTCGTAATAATATGAGCTGTAATCCGAATCGTCCGAATAGCTCGAATCGTCCGAGCTTTCCAACGAACCGGCCGTACCGTAGGCGTAATCGTCAGAAGTATGGTTGCTCAAATCACCGATTGTAGAGCTGGTTCCGTCGGATAGGCCCATGGTGTTTGGTCCCTTAGGATCCTTGCCGGCATCGACGCGCGCCATCATCTCCTTAAGCTCGTCCTCGTAGACAAAGACATAGCTCTGGCCGTCGATCATGGTGGTTTCATCTGCGTAGGAGGGCAGATTCGCCGAATAGATGCCATCGACATCCATGCCGCGCATAGCATTGACCGTAGACACGATGTCCTGAACGCTCATATCGGTCACAAGCATATCGGACAGCGAATTAACCAGGTCGAAGACCTTCGTAGCATCAAAGTTGTTGAGAATCTGGTTGGCAAGGGCACCAAGCACCTGGCGTTGGTGACGCATGCGCGTATAGTCGCCGTCGGCATAGGTATAGCGGCAACGGGCATAGGTGAGCGCGGTAGCACCGTCCATGTGCTGCTGGCCTGCCGTAATCTTAATGTCCAGATGCTCGGGGTCATCGACATCATCGGTGGCGTTGATGTCGATACCGCCCACAGAGTCAATCAATGATTGCATACCGTCAAAGCTAACCTCGGCATAGTGGGAAATCTGCACGCCGCACAGCTCATTGACCGCTTGAACCATGGCCTCGGCACCGCCATAGGTATGGCAGGCGTTGACCTTCATGGTTTCGCCGTTATAGACAACCTTGGTATCACGTGGAATGGATATAAGCGTAGCCTGCTTTTGCGTAGGGTCGATGCGCGCCAAGATAATTGAATCGGCGCGATACGTGTCCTCGCCCGGACGACCATCGGTACCCAAAAGAAGCACGTAGAACGGATCCTTGGCCTCATTGGTATCCACCAAGATATGGCGCAGATTGTCGGTAATGACATTGGAATCGCCAAGCTTGCCCATAATGTTGGCGAACCACAGCCCGGCGGCAGTCGTAGCGCTCAGCAGCACGCCAAGCACGGCGATAAGCGCAACGCGACGGATTGTCTGGCCGCGGCGGCGCTGACGAGCGCGCTCGGAGTAGCGTGCAACATTATCGCGACTGTAGATCTTGGCCTGTGCGCCGGTTGAAGGTCTTCGAGTATCCGCTAAGGGCTTCTTATTATTAAACATAGGCAACCTGCATTAGTAGATGACGGGATCGGGAACAGTGGCGTGCTCGACGTTTGCACCAAGTGCCTGCAGTTTTTCGACAAACTGCTCATAGCCACGTTTGATGTGATGAATGGCCGAGACCTCGGTAACGCCGTCGGCGATAAGGCCAGCAACGACGAGCGCGGCGCCGCCGCGCAGATCAGGCGAGGTAACCTGTGCACCCGAGAACCCCTTGACGCCATGAATCATGGCGTGATGGCTTTCGATGCGGATATCTGCGCCCATACGGACCAGCTCCGACGCGAACATGAAGCGGTTCTCGAAGATATTCTCGGTAATCACAGAGCTGCCATCAGCGAGAGCGGAAAGCACCATGATCTGCGCCTGCATGTCCGTCGGGAAGCCCGGGAACGGAAGTGTCTGAATATCGACCGGCCTGATGTGCTCGACACGACTCACGTGAACGCCATTCTCGATTCGCTCACACTCGATACCCATGAGCTCCATCTTCTTGAGCACCATGCCCAAGTGAATGGGGCAAAAGCCCGTAACGTCGACACCGCGGTCATCGGCCATCAGGGCACCGGCAACGATAAAGGTGCCGGCCTCGATGCGGTCGCCCACCACGCGATGGGTAACGGGATGCAGCTCGTCCACACCTTCGATGGTCACGACGGGCGTGCCGGCGCCAACAATCTTGGCGCCCATCTCGTTGAGCATATTGGCAAGGTCGACGATCTCGGGCTCGCGAGCCGCATTATCGATAACCGTAGTGCCTTGCGCGCGCACGGCCGCCATGATGAGGTTCTCGGTAGCGCCGACGCTGGCAAACTCAAGCGTAACCGTGGTACCGCGCAACCCCTGAGGAGCGTTGGCATTGATGTAACCGTGTGCAGTGTCGAATTCTACGCCCAGCGCCTCAAGACCCAAGATGTGCATGTCGATCTTACGGGCACCCAGATTGCAGCCACCCGGCATGGCAATCTTGGCACGATGGAAACGGCCCAGCAGGGGACCCATCACGGCCGTGGAGGCGCGCATCTTGGCGACAAGCTCGTAGGGAGCCTCCCAGGAATCAACCTGAGAGGTATCAATCTCGAGCGTATGCTCATCGAGAACGTCAATCTTGGCGCCCATACCCTTGAGCACCTTGCCCATAACATGGACATCCGAGATATCGGGCACGTTCTGCAGCGTCGTCTTCCCCGGTGCCAGAAGCGTTGCCGCCATGAGTTTGAGTGCAGAGTTCTTTGCACCCGAAACGGGCACGGAGCCTCCGATGGTGTGGCCACCTTCAACACGGATAATATCCAAGGTCTACCCTTTCAAAAAGCATGCCCGGGATGGCTGGGCCATCCCGGGCATGATGTGTTCGCAAATGGTCGAACGCCAAATCGTTTGACTATTGGGCAAGCATGAGCTTACACCATGCGATTTCATTATAGAGGTAGGCGCGGCGTGCATCATCCTCCGACAAATTACCCAGCTTCTCTTCAAAACCTTGAATATCAGCTTTAAGCTTGTCGGCATCGACGGTCGCCAAATCGCAAGCGCGCTCGGCGAGGACAATCACGACATCGTCCGCAACCTGGGCATAGCCGCCGGCCACGGCAAACGTGTGGTCGACGGTGCCCATTTGCTTATCACAAACGCGAACGTAGCCGCGATCGATCGTGCAGATCTCGCTAGCGTGACGCGGAAGAATGCCGAACTCGCCGTCCGTGGAAGGCAGGGCGACAAATGCCGCCTCGCCTTCATAGGCGCAGCTCTCCGGACACACGATGCGGATTTGCATAGCCACTACTTCTCCTCCATCTTGGCGGCGCGCTCGCGCACGTCGTCAATCGTGGACGCATAACGGAACGCCTGCTCGGGCAGGTCGTCGCACTCGCCGTCGACAATGGCGGCAAACGAGCGGACCGTGTCCTCGACACGGATGTAGACACCGGGGTTGCCGGTGAACTGCTCGGCGACGTGGAAGGACTGAGACAGGAACTGCTGGAGCTTACGGGCACGGTTGACCGTAAGGCGCTGCTCCTCGGAAAGCTCGTCCATACCCAGAATGGCGATGATGTCCTGCAGGTCGGAGTACTCCTGGAGCAGCTCTTGGACTGCGACGGCCACACGATAGTGCTCCTCGCCGACAATCGAGGGATCCAAGGCATCGGAAGAGGAAGCCAAGGGGTCGATTGCGGGATACAGACCGAGCTCGGCGATGGAACGCGAAAGAACGGTCGTGGCGTCGAGGTGTGTAAACGTCGTGGCGGGAGCCGGGTCGGTCAGGTCGTCTGCAGGGACGTAGACAGCCTGAACGGAGGTGATGGAACCCGTCTTGGTCGAGGTAATGCGCTCCTGGAGGTCGCCCATCTCGGTAGCCAGCGTGGGCTGGTAGCCAACAGCGGACGGCATACGGCCCAGAAGGGCGGAAACCTCGGAACCGGCCTGGGAGAAGCGGAAAATGTTATCGATGAACAGCAGGACGTCCTGGCCACGATCGCGGAAGTACTCAGCGGTGGTGAGGCCGGCCAGACCGATGCGCAGACGCGCTCCAGGCGGCTCGTTCATCTGACCGTAGACCAAGCAGGTCTTGTCGATAACGCCAGACTCGCTCATCTCGAGGAACAGGTCGGTACCCTCACGGGTACGCTCGCCAACGCCGGTGAACACCGAGGTGCCGCCATGCTCCTGGGCGAGGTTGTTGATGAGCTCCTGAATCAGAACGGTCTTGCCGACGCCGGCGCCGCCAAACAGACCCGTCTTGCCGCCACGGATGTAGGGCTCGAGCAGGTCGACGGCCTTAATGCCGGTCTCGAAAATCTCGGTCTTGGTAGTGAGCTCGTCGAAATGAGGTGCCGGGTGATGGATGGGATAAAACTCATCGATCTGGGGCATGGGCTTGCCATCGACAGGCTGGCCCATAACATTCCAAATGCGGCCGAGGGTCTCGGGGCCGACGGGCATCTTCATGGGTGCGCCGGTGTCGACCGCGACGACGCCGCGCTGCAAGCCGTCGGTCGACGTCATGGCGACGGTACGAACGACACCGCCGGGAAGCTGAGACTCAACCTCCAGGATGGTGCTGATGTGACCCATCGGCGTATCGGCCTCGACCGTGAGCGCGTTGTAGATCGAGGGGACAGCGCCATCGAACTTAACGTCGACAACTGCGCCGATGATACGGACGATACGCCCCTCACCGGCCGTCTGACGTGCCGTGGCCTCCTCGACCGCCGCTTTAACGGTGGTATCTGCCATTAGTGTTCCTCCAATGCTGCGGCTCCGCCCACGATCTCGTTGATCTCCGTGGTAATGGAAGCCTGACGCACGCGGTTATACGTACGGGTAAGAGTCGAGATGATCGACGACGCGTTCTCCGTGGCGGAGTGCATGGCCTTACGGCGCGCACCCTGCTCGGCGGCGGCCGAATCGATCAGCGCCTGGTGAATGACGGTCAGGATGTAGCTGGGGACCAGCTCAGCCAACACATGCTGGGCGCTCGGCACGAACTTGAACGAGGACGAGACGCGCTCGGGGCCCTCGTCTGCGTTCTTGCGCGGGCCATGTGCCATGGCGATCATCTCGGGGTCGAGCGGAAGCAAATGCTCGGTACGAAGAACCTGATCGACGCGGTTGCGAGCGTGATGGTACACGATCTCGACGCGGTCGAGCTGACCCTTGGAGTACTCGTCGCAGATATAGCTCGCGATCATGCGGGCATCCTCGAGGCTCGGGTCGGCCGAGGAACCCTCGAAGTGCATGACCGTGTTGGCACGGCTGCGGAAATACTCGCTCGCCTTGCGACCGCATGCGATGATCTCGCACTCGGCGCCATCATGTGCCCATTCGCGAGCGATTTTCTCGCAGGTGCGCTCAACGTTGACGTTGAAGCCGCCCGCCAGACCGCGATCGGACGTGATCGCGATGATCAGACCGCGCTTGAACTCCTCATGCGTCTTGAGCATGGGGTTGTCGCCGGCAGTCTCTGTATCGCTCGCAACGGTGTGCATGACGTCGGTGAGCGCCTTCTTGTAGGGCTCAGCCTGCGTGGCTCGATCGAGCGCGCGACGGATCTTGGCCGTAGAGACCATCTCCATCGTGCGCGTGATCTGCTTGGTGCTCGTGACCGAGGAGATTCGCTTCTTAATGTCGCGAAGGTTAGCCATAGAGCTTAGTTCTCCTCTGCGCCCTCAGCTGCGCTCGCGGTGGAGGCATGCTTGGAGGCGTACTCGTTCTTGAAATCGGTGATGGCCTGAAGCAGCTGCTCTTTGGTCTCGCCGTCGATCTTGTTGGTACGGACCTTCTGCAGCAAGCCGCCAAAGCCAGCATTCATGTACTCGAGCAGCTCGGCGCGGAACGGCAGCACCTCGGAAAGGGGCAGGTCGTCGATAAAGCCCTCGTTGCCGGCGAACAGCGTAACGATCTGCTCGGCGACGTCGAACGGCTTAAAGCGCGCCTGCTTAAGAAGCTCGGTCATGTGCGCACCGTGGGTAAGCTGCTTTTGGGTGGCTGCATCCAGGTCGGAACCGAACTGGGTAAAACCGGCGAGCTCACGGTAGGCGGCAAGGTCCAGACGGAGGTTGCCGGCGACCTGCTTCATGGCCTTGGTCTGAGCGGAGCCACCGACGCGCGACACCGAGATGCCGACGTCGACTGCCGGGCGCTGGCCCTGGAAGAAGAGCTCGGACTGCAGGTAGATCTGACCATCGGTAATGGAAATGACGTTGGTCGGAATGTAGGCCGAAACGTCGCCGTCCTGGGTCTCGATGACCGGCAGGGCCGTCATGGAGCCGTAGCCGTTCTTCTTGGACATCTTGACGGCACGCTCGAGCAGGCGAGAGTGCAGGTAGAAGATGTCGCCAGGATAGGCCTCGCGTCCGGGCGGACGATGCAGCGTCAGCGACATCTGACGGTAGGCAACAGCCTGCTTGGACAGGTCATCGTAGATGACGAGCACATGGCCGCCGGGGTTGGTCTCGCTGGCGGGCTCGCCGTTCTCGCCGTTGTACATAAAGAACTCGCCGATAGCGGCACCGGCCATAGGGGCGATGTACTGCATAGGGGCCGAGTCGGCAGCGGTAGCCGAGACGATGATGGTGTAGTCGAGTGCGCCGTGCTGGGCGAGGGTCTCACGGATGTTGGCAACCGTAGAGGCCTTCTGGCCGATAGCGACGTAGATGCAGACCATGTCCTTACCGCGCTGGTTGAGGATGGCATCGATCGCGATGGCGGTCTTGCCGGTCTTACGGTCGCCGATGATGAGCTCACGCTGGCCACGGCCGATAGGAACCATGGAGTCGATAGCGAGCAGACCAGTCTGAACCGGCTCGCAGACCGGGGTGCGGTCGATAACGCCGGGGGCCTTGAACTCGA
This sequence comes from Collinsella sp. HCP28S3_E12, assembly GCF_052065595.1. NCBI lineage: Bacteria > Bacillati > Actinomycetota > Coriobacteriia > Coriobacteriales > Coriobacteriaceae > Collinsella > Collinsella sp. HCP28S3_E12. The sequence continues at coordinate 47,513 of NZ_JBQHTS010000014.1, read as the reverse complement.
TGGGGCGACGGTGCGTGGCGACGATATCGCCCAGGCCGTCGATGGGCTGGCCCAGCGGGTTGACGACGCGACCGAGCATGGCGCGGCTCACGGGAATATCCATGACGCGACCGGTGGTACGGCACTCGTCGCCTTCCTTGATGACGTTGACGGCGCCGAACAGAACAGCACCGACCTCATCGCGGTCGAGGTTCTGGGCAAGGCCGTAGACGGTCTCGCCGGTCTCGGAGCTCTTGAACTCCAAGAGCTCGCCGGCCATGGCGTTGCGCAGTCCCGAGACGCGCGCGATGCCGTCGCCAACCTCGTCAACATGGGAAACCTCTTGCGTGTCGACGGTAGCCGCCAGGCCATCGAGCTTCGCCTGCAGGGCGCGGGCGATGCTTTCGGCATTGAGGGTATCGGACATAACTAGGCTTCACCTCCGTTATTCAAAATCGTGGAACCGAGGGCCTCACGCGCTGCGCGCAGCTGGGTCTTGACGGTAACGTCGCGACGCTGGCCGCGGGCCTCGAGAATCAGACCGCCGATGATGGACGGATCGACCTTCTCGATCAGGAACACCTTGCGCTTTAGATCGGCCTCGCATTTCTCGGTAATCGTGCGGCGCAGCTCGTCATCGAGCGGGACAGCCGTGGTGACGGTGACGCCTACGACGTCCTCGTCGGTCGCGGTTACCATCCGATAAGCCGATGCAATCTGCGGCAGAAGATCGAGCTGGCCGCGCTCGAACACGGTACTGAGGACAGCAAGCACCTCGGGGCTGGCGTTCGCGATGACCTCAAGCTCGTGAAGATCGCGGAACACACGGCCCTCGGCCTTAGCGGCCTCCAGGAGGGTACGTGCATAGGTCTCGAGAACCCTGTTCTCCATGCGGCTGTTAGGCATTCAGGCTACCTGCTTCCTTGATGTAGCGCTCGATCAGACGACGCTGCTCGTCGTCGTTCTCGAGGGCCTCGCCGACAATCTTGGTCGCAACGGAGACGGAAAGATCGGCGATGGAGCCGGCAGCGGCGGCATAGATGGAGTTGCGCTCGTCCTCGGCGTTGGCGTGGGCCTTGGCAATGATGTCCTCGGCCTCCTCGTGAGCCTTGGCGATAATGCGGGCGCGCTCGGACTCGGCGTCCTGACGGGCGGCGGTCACGATGTCGGCAGCCTGACGACGGGCGTCGGTGAGGAGGGCGTCGGACTCCTTGCGGGCCTCGATGGCCTTGCGCTTGGTGGTCTCAGCCTCATCGAGGCTGTCCTTGATGCGCTTGCCGCGCTCTTCCATCGTCTGCAGAATCTGCGGCCAGGCGAACTTGGCCAAAACGATGAAGATGATGAGGAAGGCAATGAGTGCAGGGACGAATTCCGCCATCTTGGGGACGAGGATCTCGGCCTTGTTCTCAGACTCCTCGGCGAATGCCGACACCGGCATGGCGAGCATGGCGCCCGTCAGCGCAGCAGCGACTTTCGCGTGGTTGAAATGCTTCATGGCGACTACCTTCGTGCTCAATTACGAAATCAGCGTAACGACGAAGCCGATCAGGCCCAGAGCCTCGGTGAATGCAGATGCAAGAATGAAGACGGTGAAGGCACGGCCCTGGACCTCAGGCTGACGAGCCATAGCGCCCGTAGCACCGAGTGCTGCAAGACCAATTGCGAGACCGGCACCGATAACGCCGAGACCATATCCGATAACTCCCACGATTCCTCCTTTGTCGTGCGCGTGTGCGCAGGATAAATACCTATGTTGTAGAGGCGCACGCGGGTGCCGCGCCTCCGAACACCAAATAAATGCGACCGCTAGTGGGCGTCAGCCTCTGCGATCTGAATGTACACGGCCTCGAGGACCGTAAAAACGTATGCCTGAACAAAGGCAACGATCAGCTCGACGGCGTAGATTACCAAAAGAATCAAAACCCACGCCACGCTGGGCAGGGCGCCCACGGCGTTCATGGCCGTAAAGTGCTCCAGCATCGGCTGGGCAAAGAGCGTGGCCATGATGGCGAACGAACCCATGACGATGTGGCCGGCGAACATGTTGCAGAACAGACGGACGGCGAGCGTGACCAGGCGCAGGCACAGCGAGAAGAGCTCGATGACCCACACGAAGACGTTCATGGGGAAGGCGACGCCCGCAGGGGCGAGGCTCTTGAAGTACCCAAAGAAGCCGTGCTTCTTGATACCAAAATAGATGAAGTACACAAACGACACGAGTGCGAGGGCGGCGGTACAGCCGATGGCACCGGTGCCGGGCTTCATGCCGGGGATGAGGCCGATAAAGTTGTTGATCAGGATAAAGAAGAACAGCGAGGCCAAAAACGGGAAGTGCTTCTTCCAGTTGTCGCCAACGACACCCTTGGCGATATCGTCCTGCACGTACTCGATGACCCACTCGACGCCGTTAACGAAGAAGCCCTCGGGGACAACCTTCTGCTTCTTAGTAAACGCGAAAAAGACCACGAACATGACGACAGCGGCGATAAGCAGCCAGAACGAGTACTGCGTCAGGCCCGCGTTAAGGTCACCCACGACCGGAGCCGAGGAAAACTCAGCGACGAGCTCGGCGATCGCGCTGGGTAACTTGGCAAATGCGTCCAAGATTCCACCTTCCCTGTTTGCCCGCACCAAGGTGGGGCAACGCCTTTAATCCTTCATAATCACCATGCAGGCGATCACGATCCAACAAATCAAAAACCCGGCGAGCTCGCCGCACAAAAAGGCGATGAGCGCCACGGGGGCTACCAGGTGCACAATTACGACGCCCATAAAGAGCACCGCAAACGACACCATGATACCCAACATGCCTACCGTCATGTTGGCATCGCGTCGATGCGCCAGCACCGAAGCAAGCGCAAGGTACAACGGCAAAAATGCAACAAGACCGACGACGAATCCCGTTGCGATGAACGGCACGTGGCCTGCCAGCTCAACCGGCATGTGCGTTCCCTTCTCGCGACATATAACCCACATGGAGCCATACCCCGCTCACATCGTCCTAGTATTTTAGGGCGCGTGATTGCAAAATCAATGCACTGTCACCCAACCTTAATCGCGTCTTTAGCCCCTTGGGGTGTCAAACGGACAAAAGGCCGAGCACTGAGGACGAATGGGTCGCGATGGCCGACGAGCGTACTTGACAAACGCCGCCGCACCCGCGTAAGCGCATCACGACAGCGTTGTTGACTATTGTACGAACCGAATACGCGATGACAAGTGGGAAAACGTAAGTTAATACACAACTGTACATTTTCTTAAGACACTCTTTATACCGTACCTACGGTATAGCGCGTTTTGGGCCCTCGGTGGCTGCGACGACACTCATAAATATGCGTGCAGGCGTCACTCGTACACCCGCACGCACCAATCATGCACGAATGGGCACGTGCAGCTGCCCATGCCCAGCGACTAGAGCGTGCCGTAGATGCGGTCGCCGGCGTCGCCGAGGCCAGGAACGATGTAGGCAGCCTCGTTGAGATGGTCGTCGATGGCGCAGGTATAGATATGCACATCTGGGTCTTTCTCGGTCAGCGACTTGAGGCCCTCGGGGGCCGCGACGATGCACAGCATGCGGATGTCCTTGACACCGCGCTCGCGCAGGTAGCTGATGGCCATCTCGGCCGAACCGCCCGTGGCGAGCATGGGGTCGACAACCAGGCAGATGCGCTGGTCGATATCCTTGGGCATTTTGCAGTAATACTCATGCGGTTCGTGAGTAACCTCGTCGCGCTCCATACCGATGTGTCCCACGCGAGCGGAGGGCACCAGGTCGAGGATGCCGTCGACCATGCCAAGGCCCGCACGCAGGATGGGCACGATGGCGAGTTTCTTGCCGGCGAGCTGTTTGAACGTGGCGGTAGTGATGGGGGTCTCGACCTCGACGTCTTCCATAGGCAGGTCGCGCATGGCCTCGTAGCCGTCAAAAAGCGCGAGTTCGCGCACGAGCTGGCGGAACTGATTGGTGCCGGTGTTTTTGTCGCGCAGGATCGACAGCTTGTGCTGGACGAGCGGATGATCGACAAGCGTCACACGGGACGCATCGTAGGTAACGGTCATGGGTCTTTCCCCTTTCGTTGCGGCCACAAAATGGCCTTGCTGACAAGGCGCGCAGCAATGTTGCCGCTGCACGCCATGCATCAGTTTAGCGGTTTGTTGTATCGAGCATCCCATCGCAGCCCTACTGTGCGGTACTGAGCGAGCGCTTGACCGCATCGCGCCAGCCCGCAAGGTTTTGCTCGCGGCGCTCGGCGGACATGTGGGGAAGGAAGGTCCTAACGATCTGGGCATTTTGCTCCAGCTCTTCCAGGTCTTCCCAATAGCCGACGGCAAGGCCCGCCAAGTACGCGGCACCGATTGCCGTGGTCTCCACCGTCTCGCATTGCAGCACGGGGATATCCAGCAGGTCGGCCTGGAATTGCATGATGAACTCGTTGCGCGACGCGCCGCCATCGACAGACAGGCGTTCGATCGAAAGCCCCACGTCCTGCTCCATGGCGCGCAGCACGTCGTAGCTCTGATATGCCATGGATTCGCAGGCGGCACGTACGATGGTCGCACGGCTCGAGGCGCCGGTCAGACCGCACACGATACCGCGGGCACGCGGGTCCCACCAGGGAGCGCCCAAACCCGCAAAGGCGGGAACGAAGTAGCAGCCCTCGTTGTCGTTAATCGAAGCGGCGAGTTGTGCAGACTCGCTCACGCTCGAGATGATGCCCATGTTGTTGCGAAGCCAGTTCATGGTGGAGCCGGCGGCAAAGATGGAACCCTCGAGTGCATAGCTGATCTTCCCGTCCGCGGCGATACCGATGGTGGAGACCAGACCGTTCTTGGATTCGACGACCTCGTCGCCGGTGTTCATGAGCATAAAGCAACCAGTGCCATAGGTGTTTTTGGTCTGGCCGGGATGGAAACAGCAGTGGCCGAACAGCGACGCCTGCTGGTCGCCCGCCACGCCCATGATGGGTGGCATGTTGGTCATGATGTCGCTCGCGACGCGGCCGTAGTCGCCCGAGCTCCAGCGAACCTCGGGCATCATGGAACGCGGAACGTCAAAGAGCGCCAGCAGGTCGTCGTCCCAATCGAGCGTATGGATATTAAAGAGTGCCGTGCGGCTGGCATTGGTGTAGTCGGTGGCAAAGACCTGGCTGCCGGTGAGGTTGTAGATGAGCCAGGTGTCGATGGTGCCAAACATGAGGTCGCCCGCCGCCGCGCTCTCGCGTGCGCCGTCGACGTTGTCGAGAATCCACTGCACCTTGGAGGCCGAGAAATACGGGTCGAGCGTAAGCCCCGTGCGGGAGCGCACCAGCTCTTCTGCGCCCTGCTCAACCAAATTATCGATCAGAGACGCAGTGCGACGGCACTGCCATACGATGGCGTTATAGATGGGCTGGCCGCTCACGCGGTCCCAGACCACCGTGGTCTCACGCTGATTGGAGATACCGATGGCGGCGATGCGATCGGAATGAATCCCGCTCTTAAACTGAACCTCCATCATGACCGCAATCTGGCTGGCAAGGACCGCCATGGGGTCTTGCTCCACCCAGCCGGGACGCGGGAAGCTGGTTTTGACGCTGCGGCGCGCTTGGGCGACAATGCAGCCGTACTCGTCAACGATGGTCGCAAGTACCGAGGTGGTGCCGCAGTCGAGCGCCATGATGTAGGAACCGCCAAAGTCAAACGAGGCATCTTCCATGCCCAGGCTGCCCAGATTCAACGACATCGCTTACACCTTTCTGTTGCATCGGGTCGGACAGGACCCGCTCAATCTCTGACGCGGGAAGTGCGCCTTGGCGCAGGATCTGGAGCCCGCCGTGCTGGAACGACACGATGGTCGAAGCGTCGCGGCACGGCGTCTCGCCCGCGTCGACGGCCACGTCGACCCCTTCTAGAATGCGGTCTTCAACGTCGGCAAAGCTTGCCGGCGCGGGCGCGCCGTGTGTATTGCCGCTCGTACAGGCAAGTGGGCTGCCACAGGTGCGAATGAGCGCCTGTACCACGGGCGAGGCCGACGCGCGAAGAGCCACCGTGTCGTCGGCGGCACGCATAAAGGTCGGCACGCAGGGAGCCGCCTTGACCACAATAGTCAGGGCACCCGGCCAGCATCGTCGGGCAAGTATGCGTGCCTCTTCTGGGATATCCACGCCGTAGCGGTCGAGGGCCTCGGCATCATCGACCAGCCAGGCAACCGTTTGGGTGAGCTCGCGCTGCTTGAGGGTAAAGATGCGGCGGTAGCCGGTACCGAGCGCGGGCACCGCGGCGCCGTTGACGGTAGCCTGCGGATCGCGCGGCCACGGCAGAGATTCGCTTGTATCTTGGGGCACGGCGTCCGAGAAGGCGTTGACTGCCACAGCGACGCCATAGACGGTCTCGGTTGGGATCAGGGCCAGGCCGCCACGGCCGAGCACCTCGGCCGTACGCTCGACGGCGAGCCGATGCGGCTCGCGCGCTCCCTCGAATACCCGATAGACCGTCTGCATGTGTATGCCAGCCCCTTACGCTCTGGTGAAAGTTTGTTTACTGAGGGGCATTCTCGCACGAAACGTTTAACCTATTTGTCCACAGCGCATGTTGGTTTGGTGAGCGGCTATAGCAGTCGGTGAAAGTGAGGGGTAATTAAGCCGTGACAAGCCTCTTTACATTTCCGGCGCAGCGCTCCCGCCGCCAATACGCTTCGTACTTTACTGACGTTGTTTGGGCTCGGTGACGATAGCTCGAACGATGCGGGGACGATCGGTGAGGTCACGGACGATGCGTACGTCCGAAAGACCCGCCTGGCGGCAGAGCTCGGCCGCGGCGTCGAGGGCGCCCTCATAGAGCTCGCAGGCAAACAGGCCGCCGGCGCGCAGCATATAGGGCGCCGCATTGAGCAGGCGGCGGAAGATATCAAGGCCATCGGCTCCGCCCTCGAGCGCCAAATCGGGCTCAAAGTCCTTGACCTCGTGCGGCAGCGAGCGCATGACGTCAGTCGGGATATAAGGCGGGTTGGAAACGAGCACGTCGAAGGTGCCCCACTCCTCGCGGGGGATAGAGCTCACCAGGTTCGTGAGGCTGAAGGCGACCTCATCGGACGTCAGCCCGAGTGCATCGCGGTTTTTGGCGGCCAGGTCGATGGCGCGCGGCTCGATATCGGTAGCGGTGCAGGCGACATGGCCGCGACGCTCCCAAGCAAGGGAGAGCGAAATGCAGCCTGTGCCGCAGCCGACCTCGAGAACGCGGGCAATGCGGGGGTCGGCAGGCACAGACGCGGCGGCATCCTGCACTAGGGCCGTCTCTTGTTCGACGCCTTCGATGGCAATGCCGTATTCGTCGAGCTCGGGCTCAGCGACTTCCGCGGTCTCGGCCTCAGCTGCCTGCGCGGCGGCTTCCTCGGCCTCACGATCGGCCAGCTCCTCGGCATAAGCTCGGCTGCCCAGCACGTCTCCGCCCAACGCCGCCTCATCGGCAGCCGTGAGGTTGGCGGCACGGCGCTCGGCAGTCGCGCGTTCGTCAGCCAATGCGACTTCGGCTTTACGCGCCTGCTCGACCTCGTCGTTCCATGGCAACTCTACGCGCTGGCGGGTGGCAGCCTCGGGGCTCAGAACCTCGGCATCCAGATAATTGAGGACTTCCTCGACGAGCATCTCGGTCTCGGGACGTGGAATGAGCACGCCGGGGGCGCACGCGACGTCGATCATGCGGAACTGCGTGCTGCCGGTGATGTACTGCAGCGGCTCGCCCTTGGCGCGACGGACAACCGCCGCGTGCATGGTCTCGAGCTGCGCTGCATCGAGCGTGTCGTCCATACGCATATATAAGTCGATGCGCGCTAGGCCCGTGGCTGCGCACAACAGCCACTCGGCAGAAAGACGGGGGTGCTCTTCGCCGCGCTCGGCTAGGTACTCCTTGGTCCACTCGAGACAACGCCTGATGGTCCAGATCTCGTTTGCCATGGGTCCTCCCCTCTTAAGCGCCGGGCGGCGCGCGAATGTCGGAGCAGATTGTACGCGAGGGCGGCACGCGGCGAGAGACGATTGGAAGCGATTATCGAGAATCAGCCCAGAATTTTGCACCGGGCTCGCTCAAAGTGTTCATTCGCCGACGTCTAGATTTGCATTCGTCAAGCTTTTGGCAAGGTTGCCCCAAAACTGGCCAATATCTAACCAAGAACTTGCCAAATCACTTGACGTGCGACGCACCAAAAAGGGCCCCGCGACTTCTTGGACGATTTTTCGAGCAATATTTTCAATAGTAGATGAAGATTGTTAATTACTTTAAGCAGGCAGGCAGCTTAATTTCCAACAAAGTAGATTAAATAAACTCGAAAAGTGATTTACCCAACCTAGTCATTTAAGAACGTCCCCAATGACTACCTCTAGGCGCCGCAGGTTGAGCATAAGTCCCCAATGACTACCCGCCGCAGGTAGAGGACGGACAGCGAGCGGGTCGCATTTGAGACAAGGTGACGTGGAACGAAAGGGCGCTGACCTTCTGGTCGCGCCCTTGAAGTTGAACGTCAGATTGTACAGGTGCGGCCCGCGCAGCGTCGGCCGGTCCGCCGTTCGGTAGAACGGCGGAACCTACTACACGGCCTGTGCCAGCTTCTCGGCACGCTCGGCGGCGGCAAGCGCCTCGATGACGGCACCGAGTTGGTCGCCCAGAAGGACGCCGTTGTAGGTGGAGTTGAAACCGATACGGTGGTCGGTCACGCGGTCCTGGGGCTGGTTGTAAGTACGGATCTTCTCGGAACGGTTTCCGTGGCCAATCTGGCTCTGGCGCTCGGCGCCGAGCTCGGCCTGCTGCTTCTCGAGTTCCATCTCGTACAGACGGGCACGCAGCATCTGCATGCAGACCTCGCGGTTTTGAATCTGGGAACGCTGCTCCTGCGACTGCACCACGGTATTGGTGGGCAGGTGGGTAATGCGCACGGCGGAGTAGGTGGTGTTAACGCACTGACCGCCAGGACCGGAGGCACAGTAGGTATCGATGCGCAGGTCGGACTGGTTGATCTGAACGTCGATCTCCTCGGCCTCGGGAAGCACGGCGACAGTTGCCGTGGAGGTCTGGATGCGGCCCTGGGACTCGGTCTTGGGAACGCGCTGGACACGGTGCACGCCGGACTCGAACTTCATGACGGAGTAGACACGGTCGCCCTCGACCTTGAACTCGATGGACTTAAAACCGCCGGCCTCGCTGGGGCTGGAGTCGAGCACGGTGGTCTTCCAGCCACGCGACTCGCAGAAGCGTTGGTACATCTTGTACAGGTCACCGGCGAAAATGGCCGCCTCGTCGCCACCTGCGGCGGAGCGGATCTCGACGATGGTGTTCTTGTCGTCATTGGGGTCACTCGGGATGAGCATGTACTTGATGTCTTCCTCGAGCTGGGGAAGCTTGTCCTCGTTCTCGGAGATGTCCATCTGGAGCATCTCCTTCTCGTCGGCATCGGTAGTGTCACGGAGCATTTCTTTGGCAGCCTCGATGTCGTCGAGCGCGCCGATGTACTCGCGCGCAGCGGCAATGAGGTCGGACTGGTGCGCGTACTCCTTGTTGAGACGCGTGAACTCCTTGATGTCGGAGGCGACGGCCGGGTCGGAAAGCTTCTTCTCGAGCTCCTCGTAGGCCTTGATGATCTTTTCGAGCTTGTCGCGCATGGCGGAACTCCTTTATATGCGTGAAGGTGAAAATCGGCGGAATTGATGGGGCGCATGGCGCCGTTGCGGGGTAAGCCCAGCTAGAACATGTCGATTTTCAGATACATGCGCATCCCTTCGCGTATAGGGTACATAGTTGCGGTCTAACCCATATATGATAGCGTGCGCAGGCAAACCTGCATATAACCCGCACGGAATGAGTGGACGCAGTCGTTGGGGACGTCGATGATTCGGCAATGCCAGCGAGCGCCACCCAGAGCGAACAAGTTGGCATGAAAAAGGCAAGGCATAGACCTTCTGGTCATGCCTTGCCTTTTGAATGACAAATTGTCGCTCTGGGTGGCGCGCAGCGTCGACCGGTCCGCCGTTCGTTAGAACGGCGGAACCTCTAGAGCAGCGTAACCTCGAAGGCGCGCTTGTCGGTGGCGCCGGGAGCCAAGGTGATGGTGTTGACCTTGTGCTCGAAGACGTCGTCCTCGGTGTCCATGGTGGTATGTCCGGTCCAAGGCTCGAGCGCCACGAACGGGGCGTCGTTGGCGGCAGACCACACGCCAATGTACTTAAAGCCCTCAAAGTCAATCTTGACGCCGTGGCCCGACTTGCGACTGCGCAGCGTGAGCGTGGAGCCCGGGGTATCGGTGAACATAATGGCGTCGTTGTCGAAGCTACGGTGTGTGATGGGCAGCACGTCCGAGTTATCGGGAGCCTTGTAGCTTCCCTCGAACGTCATAAGGCCATCGGGCGTGATGATGGGCGCCTCGTTAGTCCAAGCCTCGGTAAACGCCAGCTCGTAATCCTCGAACGCCTCGTCCTCGGCACCGGGAACGGGCACGTTAAATGCGGGGTGGCCGCCCACCGAAAACGGCAGGTCCACGTCGCCGGTGTTGGTGACGGCAAAGGTCTGCGTAAGAGTGGCGTCGCCAGTCAGGGCATAGGTCATGTTGAGCTTAAAGTGGAACGGGAAGGCCTTGAGCGACTCGGGCGTATCGGTGATCTCGTAGGTGACGGACGAACCGTCCTCCGACACCTCGACCAGCTTGTGCTCCACGATACGCGCGATGCCGTGGCGCGCCATCTCGCAGCTGCCGGCCGCAGACGTCGCCGTGTTGTTGCGCAGCGAGCCCACAATGGGGAACAGGACGGGCGCATGCTTGCCCCAAAAAGCGGGATCGCCCTGCCACAGATACTCGTTGCCGTTGAGGGCAAGGCTCGTGAGCTGGGCGCCCATGGAATCGATGGCCGCGGTGAGGCCGCCGCGCCTGATGGTAGTGACGGTAGACATGCTACTTCCTCCAAAAGTAAACAATAGTGTCGAGAACTATTGTCCCACTCTTGGCGGCGGGACGGGACGGCAGGCGATTATTGAGTAGCCATAGCGGAAATGGGCGGCGAGCGCCTACTGGGTATCCACGTAAAGGTCAAACCCGCCCTGCGAGGTGGTGTCGACCGTATCGGGCGCCCGCGAGTTAAAGCTCGCGGGAACCATTCTTTTCGAGGCACGAAAACGCGTGCCGTCGGTGGCGACAGGTGGCTCATCGACCGTAAGTTCGTAGTCGCCGGGCTTGAGCTCGATACCGTCACCTTCGGAATTGACGTATTGGTGCTCGTCGATCGCTTGTCCCTTGAGCGTACGGCCCACGATATGAATGAGCATCTGGCTGTCGCCGCGCGCGGTATCCCACGTCGCGCCGTCCTTGACCTCGACCGACACATGCACCGAGCGCGTACGGTTGAGCGATTGTTCGACGGAGATCTCGACCTTGGCGGCGTCTTGGCGCTGCCGCTCAACATGGCTCCAAACGCTGCCGATTGCCGAGCAGGCGATAACGCCGGCCATGAAGGCGATGAGGATGGGGCCGAGCGGAGAGCGCCGGCCCGCGCCTTCCTCGCGAGCCAGATCGGGGCGATGCGTGGGCGCAGGCGCCTGGGCGCCCTGCGCGGGCACGTCGAGAATGCTAAAGGATGCCGTGCTGTCGGGGTCGATAGTGTGACGCGGCTGTGGGGTCCTTGCCGGCGAGATGGACATGTCGGCCGGCTCACCCAGTGTGGCCGTGGCGTCGGCCTTTGCCTCGTCGGCCTCAGCCTGGGCCCAGGCCTGTTCAAAGGTTAGGGGTTCGGCCGAGTCGGAAGCGGCGTCCGTCTCGACGGCATCGTCGCCGCTCTCGTCCTCGTCGCTCGACACGTCATGCGGCGCGGGCTCGTCCCACTCCTCGTCCGGAACCTCGCCCTCGCTATACCACCATTCAAAGTTATCGATATCCATACGGGGCGCCCCTTAGGCCTCGCAAATAAACACTTGCTAGCCTTATACCCCCAGACGGCACGAGGGCTCGCACGGAATGCGAAAAGGACTGCTCCTTTGTCGCATCGAAACGGATCTGTTTACGTTTAGCCGCGGGTAATATTATTTCTCAACAAGAAGTCGACTGCCCCCACGATTCTGATGCCATCGATGTCCGTTGGATGGTCGCCATCCCTGACAATCAGGATCTTCTCATACGAATCAGGAATTTTTCCTAGCGTGCTTAGCTTGAGCGGTCGCAGCTCGCGTTCCCTCGTCGCCTCGGCATCGATCCGTTCGATAACCTGGATATATTTGCGGTCTGACCCCTCGCCGATTGCGACAAAGTCGATTTCCCCCGCGCGTAGATGGCCGCAAAACACTTCGTATCCTTCAAAGACAAGCTGGTTGTAGATAACGTTCTCGAGCATCCTTCCGCTATCGTTACCTCTATATCCGTCAAGATAGCTGCGAATTCCCGTATCAGCTATGTAATATTTACCGCCTGTCTTAAGAAGCTCCCGCCCCTTGATGTCATACCTTTTTACTTTGGTAAACAGGTACGTCTCTTCCAGAGCGTCAATATATGTCGACACCGTCGATGCGTTGGTCTTACCGCCCGCTGATTCGTTGAGCGTCCCTACGATTTTGTTGACCGAGGTTTGGTTGGAGATGTTGTCTGCCAGATACGCACAGAGCCGCTCGAGAACATCGCGCTTGGTGATAGCTCCGCGACCCCTACGCGTCACACGCGACAGGATATCGCGCGCGACGATCGTCTGGTAGAGGCTACGGATATAGTCGCGACACAGCTCACGTCTCGGCTCATCATGGGCCAGAAACGGCATGCCGCCATAGGTTATGTACTGCTCAAGCACGGTATTTGAATTAAGGCGATCGCCCGTCTTGGAAACAAGTTCGACCCTCTCACCAAGCCCTTCAGCGGCGACCGCATCAATCGAGCGAAAATCAAGATATTCGCCAAACGTGAGAGGCTGCATCTTGACCTCGACATATCGGCCCGAGATAAGCGTTGCGAGCTCGCTCGATAGCAAAAAGGCATTGGAGCCCGTGACATAGATATCGCACGGCAAATCCACTCGGAGCGAGTTGACCGCCTTTTCCCAACCTTCGACATTCTGGAGCTCGTCAAAGAACAGGTAGGGATGATCGATGCCGTCGATGCGCTCCCGAACCATACGATAAAACGTCAGATAATCCGTAATTCCCGCGTACTCTAGAGATTCCATCTTAAAGGTCAGCAAACGCTCGGCTGGCACCCCCTGTTGCGCCAGATAGTCCCTCATCATGTCCAATAACGTTGATTTGCCACAACGGCGTATGCCCGTCACGATTTTGATGAGGTCGGTATCCTGAAAAGCAATGAGTCGATCAAGATAACGGCTTCGGCGAACGATATCCATAGAGTCTCCCTAGCGCCCGACCAGACATGAAATCTTATAAACTTGCATTTTTTGCAAGTTTATAAGATGTTACCTTAGAAACTTGAAGAATTTGCAAGTTTCTAAGGTATGGAATGTGACAAACGGACTGCCCCTTTGTCACATCGCGAGGGCAGCGCGAATGGAGGGGGCCTCGAGGGCCTCGCGGAGCCAAGGGGCCAGCTGCTCGGGGTGACCCTGCAGGTAGCCGTCGAGCTCGGACGGGGCCACGCGGCGCACCTCCGAAATCTCCTCTTGGTTGATATGCAGCTCGCCCGGCTCAACATGGGCAAGGTAGACCTCACACCATTCGCACTCGCAGCGACCGTCGCCGTGGTCCTCGCGGTACACCACGTGTCCGAGGTGCTCGAGCTGATCGGGCTCGCGCGTAATGCCAAGCTCTTCGTTAATGCGGCGCGCCGTGGCGGCCGCGACGTCTTCCCCGGGAAGCGGATGGCCGGCGCAGCTATCGGCCAGCACCCCGCCCCACAGGCGCTTGAGCGGACTGCGGCGACAGAGCAGCAGGCGCGCGTCTTCGCCCCGGCCCTCTACCAGAAGCGTCAGAAATGCCTGATGCAGAATACCCTCGCCGGCATGGGCCTCGATGCGGCCGGGCTCGGGACGCGGAATGGCCTGTGCCGTGGCGCCCAGGTGCGCGAACTCCGGCGAGCAGGCGTACACCGCCATACCTCGCGGCGTCACCGTCAGCTGGGCCATGAGCGCAAACTTGCCCTCGCCCACTGCAATCTTTGTCGTGTGCACACCCATGGGGTCCCCTGTCGCCCGCGATGTACCTGAGACCATCTTCGCCTGTATTGCGACTATACAGGCAAGCGCAGCCTGCGACAAAGGGACTGCCTCTTTGTCACATTAGCTTGGCGCTGCTCATGTGCCTGTTCTCGGTGTCATGCTTCACGCACTTGCTTTTCTCGAAATTCCCTCTCGAAACTAGCCGACTACCCCATCTACACCGTGCAAAAAGAAATCCGCTTGGGCAGCATGGACCTCGACAGCCGATTGATGTTCTATTACGTTTTCGAATTGATATTTGAGCGCTACTTCAAACTGGCCAAGAAATAAAACTTGGCATGCGCCCGGCTTCGACTCTTTAGCAGCCTTCTATATGAAAGGTATCGCCCTATGCAACGCGTACTGTTTATCTGCCACGGCAACATCTGCCGCTCGACGATGGCCGAGTCGGTGTTTACCGAGCTCGTGCGCCGCGCTAGGCGCGAGGTGGAGTTTGTCATCGATTCCGCCGCGACCTCGACCGAGGAGCTTGGCAACCCGCCACACCACGGCACCGTTGCCAAGCTGCGCGAAGTCGGGATTCCCGTCGTCGCCCACCGCGCACGCCAGGTGCGTCGCGCGGAGTATGGCGACTGGGACCACATTGTCTATATGGACGACGAGAACGCGCGTGGCCTGCGTCGCATCTTTGGCGACGACCCCGACGGCAAGATTACGCGCTTGCTCGATTGGACCGAGCGGCCCGGCGACGTGGCCGATCCCTGGTACACCGGCAATTTCGATGCCACGTACCGCGATGTGCTCGCCGGCTGCACGGCCATGCTCGAGCAGCTGTAGGCAAGCGAGGTCGCGGGCCACGCCTTCGGCGCGAAACAAGCGCGGATAATCTTCCACATGAAAAATGAGCGTGGGTTTTCTCCCACTTTGAGCGTTCAAGTGCGCTCTAAACGGGAGAAAACCCACGCTCATGAATGTGACAAAGGGACTAGCCCTAGACCGGCTTGACCTCCAGCTTTATCCCCTCGGCGCAGGAGTCGCCCAAAACATCCGAAAGGGCCCAGGTCGCATATAGCGGCAAATAGAGAACTGCTCCGTTGCGCTCAACGTTGCCTCTCGAGAAAACAATCCCGAGCCTTACGCCATATTCAGCCGTATCAAGCACATGACCGAGCGCTGCGTGCGCGTGGTAATAGGAGCCCGATTTAACCTCGATCGGAACAGCCGTCCCATCCGGTCCATCGACCACAAAGTCCACTTCACCGCGCTTTTTTGTCTGATAGTAGTAAAGCTGGCGATTTTGGGCAGCCAGCTGCTGGGCCACCACGTTTTCGTAAATGCCGCCCAGGTTGGGCTCCTTGCTATCAAGATACGCCGCTTGGGCGACTCCAACGGGATAGCGCGCCATCAACATACCCGTATCCGATTGATAGAGCTTGAACTGCGATGGCCGTGCCGTCTTGAGCAGGGGCGATTTTGGCTCGGTTACGATATCGGCTTTGAGAGCAACGCCGGCATCGACAAGCCATACAAAATCTCGCTGATACTTCTCGTAGTGAGCCTTGGGGTCAATGGAATTGAGCACGAAGCGCTTGTTTTCGCCCTCGAGCATAATAGGGAGCTGATCGTAGATGCTCTGCACCTGAAGGGCTCGCCCGCTTGCATACTTGGAGATATCCCGCCGGTACTGTTCATTGAGCTCTGACTGTAGCTGACGAACAGAGGCAAGGTCGCCCTGCGTGTCAAGGAAACGCTGCACGACCTCCGGCATTCCGCCGACAACGGTATAGGTCCTGAAGTTTGCCATCATCGCGTCATGAATGTAATCAGGAATGGGCCTCTCGCTGATACACGCGTCACGTATCGTTTGGCGAGCCCCCTCGCTCACCCCGATTGCCCAGCAAAACTCCTCAAAATCGAGCGGGAACATCCTAAGCTCGTGGACATACCCCACGGGATAGGACCTGACGCCCTTGAACTGAGTCCCGAGCATTGACCCCGAAAACGCCCAACGGCACCTCCCGTCCTCAACAAGGAACTTTGCCATCGTCATGATGTCGGGGGCCTCTTGGACCTCATCGATAAACACGAGTGTTTTGCCTGGCGCAATCGACTTTCCCGAAAGAAGCGTCACCCTGCTGATGAAATCATCGGCATCCCGCGCCTCGAGAAGAGCATCTTTTGCCTGGCGGTTTTCCATGAGGTTAAGCTCGATGTAGGTTGCATGGTTGGCTTTGCCAAATGCGCGAATCGAATAGCTTTTGCCAATCTGGCGAGAACCCGTAATGAACAAGGCCTTTTGCTCGGAAGACTTCAGCCAACGCTCCAGCTCTGCCGCTATTTTCCTGCGCAGCATAGGCTCCCCCTCAGTGTCATCAAATGAAATGCAAAGTTTTATACGCTTAATTATCGATGAAACGCAGAATTTTTAGAACCTAAAATCTGATGAAATGCAGAGATTTGAGATTATAAGCAAAAAAGAAGGGGCACCACCGGCGAATGCGGCAAATGGACTGTCCCTTTGCCACATTGCGCTCAACTACTCGTCGACGATCTCGGCAAGCCAGACGTTCAGCGTATCGACCTCGGGGCAGCAGAACTTTGCCGTGCCGGGCTCGTTGCCGGGCACAGTTCCGCCATAGCGCAGAATGTCGATATAGGGAAAGCCAACGTGACAGGCCATGGCGCACATCTTGCCGCGATCGCGGTCGAAGTCGAAGACGTCGCCCGGTTTGTGACCATGGTGGCAGCAGCACGTCCCCAGCTGGTCCACGCAGCTCACGCGGATACGCGGACGCTTGCCCCGCGGCGCACCGAGCGGCTTGTTCTCGCCCGCAGGCTTGATGCCGCCCTCGCCAGCATTACTCATGGTCAATCACATCCAGGCAGGCCTCGATGGGAAGACCGGCCGACTTGTCCTCTTGGTCGGCATTGCGCTCGATAAGCTCGGCCACCACACGCATGGCATCGGACGTCGCGCGCTGCAGACTCCAACCTGCCATAACGCGGCCGACGAGCACTGCCGAGAACGTATCGCCCGTGCCCGGGAAATAGACCGGAATAAGCTCAAAGGGAATCGTAAAGTACTCCCCCGCCACATGGTCGTAACCGATAACCGCGTTCGTGCCATTGACCACGGTGCTCGTAATGACCACCGACTTGGCACCCAGCTCGCGCACGGCGTCCACAAGGGCGCGGGCCTCTTCGGGCGTAATTTGCTCGGCAATAGGCCTATCGGCAAGCAGGCACGCCTCGGTGTAGTTGGGCACCGCGTAGTCTGCGCACTCCAGCAGGTGCCGCATAAGGCCAATCGTGGACTCGGGCACGCCCGCATAGAGCTTGCCGTTGTCGCCCATGATGGGATCGACGAACACCTTAGTGCCCTTTTGCGCACGGCGGTGACAAAAGTCCGAGATGATGCGCGTCTCTTCCTCGGTCACGATAAAGCCGGTCGAGATGGCGTCGAACTCAAAGCCGAGTTCTTCCCAGATGGCAAGACTCTGACGCACGTACTCCGTGGTGTCGTGGATGTAGAACTTGGGATAGTTGAGCGTATCGGACACAAGTGCCGTCGGCAGATTGTGGATACGGTAACCCATGTGCGACAGCACCGGCAGCATGGCGGAAAGCGCGACCTTGCCGTAGCCGCACATATCGTTGATCAGCAACAGCTGAGTGTTCTTCATGAGAGTCTCCCTTGTTTCGGGCGCAGCGCGGCAGCGCCACAGTGCGACTAAGTGTAGCGCAGGGGACGTTGCGAGCGGAGTCGAGCGGCACGAAGGGCAAATTGTTGCGGAAAGGTTTCGGAAACGAGGGGCTAGCTTGCTTCATTGCGGCTCATTTGCCGCCACTTATTCAGTGCCATTTCAAAACTATGCCGGATTACGGGGCTGAACCTGAATGAGCCAACCACACCCCTTATTTTCAAATCATAGCGAACCTTCTACCTGCGGTTTTCTTTTTACCAATTTCGGCATGGTCGGCAATCCGTCATTCAGCCCCGTAATCCGGCATAGTTTTTAAGTTAGTCGTTGGGGACGTTCTTAAACGACTAGTCAAACAAGAACGTCCCCAACGACTATCCCAACAAGGGCAACGCCGATGTTTTGGCGAAGTCAGCGAAAACCCGCCAGAGTGAGCAAGGTGCCTTGAAACGAGGCGGCATTGACCTTCTGGTCATGCCGCCGAAGTTGAAAGGCAGATTGCCGCTCTGGCGGGTTTGCAGCGTCGAGCCGTTACGGCGTTTGGCAAAACGCCGTAACTATAAGTTTGGTACCTTGACATTGATTTCTCACGCTCCTAAATTGGTTAGGCACAAAACAATTCCACTACCTAACTAAAGAAAGGAGCAGCACTAATTTATGTGCGATGAACCTCTTAGCCTTTGTTCGCACGAGCCCGGCGGCGACCCGTCACAGCCGGCGGATGTACCCGAAGCGGTTAGCTCGGAAGACAAGCTTGCCAAGCGCATCCTCAATAACCTGGGCTTTTGCGGCCATTACATGCATTTTCATGGCGGAGGCGTGTCCGGCAAGGCGCCCATCATCTGCCTACTGGCCAAGCAGCCCGGCGGCGAGATGTCGCAGCAGGAACTCGGCATGCACTTCGGCCTCAAGCCGGGGTCGCTTTCCGAGATCCTGTCCAAGCTCGAGCTCAACGGCCTCATTGAGCGCAGCCGTAACCCCAAGGATCGACGGCAACTCACCATTCGCCTGACCGAAACCGGCCGGGAAAACGCCCGCATCGACCAGGCGGCCCGCATCCGCTTTAGAGAACGGGCCTTTAGCGCGCTCACCCACGACGAGCGCGAGCAGCTCGCCGAAATGCTCGATAAAATCCGCAAAACCTGGGAGGAACTGGATGATTAAAACCCTCATGGGCAGCATCCGCGACTATATGAAAGTCACCGTTGCCACGCCGTTGCTCGTGCTTGGCGAGGTGCTCTGCGAGATGCTGATTCCATTTATCACCGCCAACCTAATCGACGCCATCAAAGACGGCGCCACCGTAGCCGAGATGCTTCCCACCGCGGGCTTTTTGGTGCTCATCGCGCTGACGTCGCTTGCCTTTGGCGCCGCTGCCGGCGTCACCTGCAGCCATGCGAGCTGCGGGTTCGCCAAGAACCTGCGTCACGACCTGTTCTACAAGATCCAGACGTTCAGCTTTGCCAACATCGATGAGTTCTCGACCTCCTCGCTCGTCACGCGCCTGACCACCGATATCAACAACGTGCAGCAGGCCTTTATGATGATCATCCGTATCGCCGTGCGCGCGCCGCTGGTATTGATCTTCGCCTTTACCATGGCGTTTATCATGGGCGGCAGCGTTGCCATGGTCTACCTGGTTATCATTCCGCTGCTGGGCTTTGGGCTGTTCTTTATCATCTTTAAGGTGCGCCCCATCTTCTCGCGTGTGTTCCACAAGTATGACGCCCTTAACGAGTCCGTCGAGGAAAACGTCACCGGCATGCGCGTGGTCAAGAGCTATGTGCGCGAAGACTTTGAGAAGGAGAAGTTCGCGACCGCCGCACGCGACGTCCAGATGGACTTCACCCGCGCCGAGAAGCTGCTCGCCTTTAACAACCCCATGATGAACATCTGCGTCAACGGCGCGTTTGTCGTCATCATCTACCTGGGCTCCAAGCTCATCATCACGAGCCAGGGCACGCTGTTCGACGTGGGCCAGCTCTCCTCGATCTTTACCTATGGCTTCCAGATCCTTATGAGCCTGATGCAGCTGTCGATGATCTTTGTCATGGTAACTATGGCCGACGAATCGGCGCACCGCATTACCGAGGTGCTGGCCGCCGAGCCCACGATCGCCGATCCCGCCGTGCCCGTACGCGAGGTTGCCGACGGCTCCATCGACTTTGACCACGTGAGCTTTAAGTATTCCGCGCATGCGAAGCGCCAGGCGCTCGACGATATCGACCTGCACATTACGAGCGGCGAGACCATCGGCATCATCGGCGGTACCGGCTCGGCCAAGTCCACGCTTGTAAACCTCATCGCCCGCCTGTACGACGCCACCGAAGGCACCGTGCGCGTGGGCGGCGTGGATGTGCGCGACTACGACCTGGACGCGCTGCGCCACCAGGTCGCCATGGTGCTGCAGAAAAACGTGCTGTTTAGCGGCACCATCGCCGAGAATCTGCGCTGGGGCGACCCGAACGCCACCGACGAAGAGGTTCGCGAGGCGGCACATCTGGCCTGCGCCGATGAGTTTGTCGACGGCTTCCCCAAGGGCTACGACACCTGGATCGAGCAGGGCGGCTCCAATGTTTCCGGCGGTCAGAAGCAGCGCCTGTGCATTGCGCGTGCCCTGCTGCGTCGCCCCAAGATCTTGATCCTGGACGACTCCACGAGCGCCGTCGACACCAAGACCGACGCCAAGATCCGCGAGGGCCTGGCGAGCTACCTGCCCAACACGACCAAGCTCATCATCGCCCAGCGCATCAGCTCCGTGCAGGACGCCGACCGCATCATCGTCATGGAGGGCGGCCGCATCGCTCAGATCGGCAACCATGACGAGCTGCTCAAGACGAGCGAGATCTACCGCGAGACCTTTACCTCGCAAAACAGGATGTCTGCCGAGGGCGAAGGGGCCGTCGAGACCGACACCGAGGCATCCGCAACGCAAGCCCAGAACCAGGAAGGAGGCGAGGCACATGAGTAAGGCAACCACCGCCGAGCGCGCGCTCAACCGCAAGAGCGGCACCATGTCGCGCCTCATCAAGACGCTCTTTGGCTTCTACCCCGTGCTTTTGCCCCTCGTCGTCGCCGGCGTGGTGCTCTGCGCCGTCATCAACTCCATCGGCGCGACCTTCCTTCAGAGCGCCCTGCAGATTATTAGCGAATCGTGGCAGTCGGGCGATTGGGAAGCCGCACAGCCCAAGATCGCGCAGCTCGTGACCACCCTCGCCTGCATCTACGGCGTCGGCATCCTGTCCTCGCTGTTCTGGAACCGCACCATGGCCATCATCACGCAGGGCTCGTTGGAAAAGCTGCGCGAGAAGATGTTCAACCGCATGCAGGACCTACCGATCCGATACTTCGACACGCACCAGCGCGGCGACATCATGAGCCACTACACCAACGACATCGACACGCTGCGCCAGATGATCAGCCAGTCGCTGCCCAACCTGCTCATGACGACCATCGTCATCGTCACGGTGTTCTTTATCATGCTGTACTACAGCGTGTGGATGTGTCTGGTGATTATTGCCGGCGTCGCCTTTATGACCTTTATGACCAAGCTGCTCGGCTCCAACTCCGCGCGCTTCTTTATTGCGCAGCAGACCGAGCTCGGCGTGGTCGAGGGCCATATCGAGGAAGTCATGAACGGCCAGAAGGTCGTCAAGGCATTCTGCCACGAGTCTGCCGCCGAGGCCGATTTTGACGAGCGCAACGAAAAGCTCTTCGAGGTCTCGCAAAAGGCCAACATGTACGCCAACATCCTCATGCCCATCCTTATGAACCTGGGCAACCTGCTCTACGTGCTGGTCGCGCTGGCGGGCGGCATTTTCCTGGCGCTGGGCGTGCCCAACCTGAGCATCTCGGGCATGACGCTGTCCATCGCCGTCGTGGTGCCGTTCCTCAACATGACCAAGCAGTTCTGCGGACAGATCGGTCAGATCTCTCAGCAGATCAACGCCGTGGTCATGGGTCTCGCCGGCGCCGACCGCATCTTTGAGCTCATCGACGAGGAGCCCGAGGCCGACGAAGGCTACGTGACGCTCGTCAACGCGCAGGTCAACCCCGAGACCTGGCAGCTCGAGGAGGCCGACCACCACACCGGCATGTGGGCATGGAAACACCCGCACCGTGCAACCGGCGAGATCGAGTACGTGCCGCTGCGTGGTGACCTGGTCATGGATAACGTGGACTTTGGCTATACGCCCGACCACGAGGTGCTGCACGGCGTGTCCGTATATGCCAAGCCGGGCCAGAAGGTCGCGTTTGTCGGTGCCACCGGTGCCGGTAAGACGACCATCACCAACCTCATCAACCGCTTCTACGACATTGCCGACGGCAAGATCCGCTACGACGGCATCAACGTCAACAAGATTCGCAAGTCCGACCTGCGTCGCTCGCTGGGCGTGGTGCTGCAGGACGTGAACCTGTTCACCGGCACTGTGATGGACAACATCCGCTACGGCAACCTGGACGCCACCGACGAGGAGTGCATCGCGGCGGCCAAGCTCGCGGGCGCCGACGACTTTATCACCCGCCTGCCCGACGGCTACGACACCATGCTCACCGGCAACGGCGCGCAGCTGTCGCAGGGCCAGCGCCAGCTGATTTCGATCGCACGCGCCGCCGTCGCCGATCCGCCGGCAATGATTCTGGACGAGGCCACGTCGAGCATCGATACCCGCACCGAGGCCATCGTGCAAGCGGGCATGGATAAGCTCATGGAGGGCCGCACGACGTTTGTCATCGCGCACCGCCTGTCCACCGTGCGCAACGCCGACGCAATCATCTGCCTGGATCACGGCCGCATCATCGAGCGTGGCAACCACGACGAGCTGATCGCCAAGCGCGGATATTACTACCAGCTCTACACCGGAGCGTTTGAGCTGGAGTAGCTCAAAACAGCCCCTACGCTCCCAACGGAGCTCCCCGAGGGAGACGGGGTGTTTACTCCGTGCTCAAACATTCTCGCTTCGCTGCGAAACTGCGCGCGGAGCAAACACCCCCGTCTCCCTCGGGGAGCGCCTGCGCACACGGTCTTTTCTCGCAGCCTGAAAAGAAGTGGTGAGGCCCTGGCCGTTTGGCCAGGGCCTCGTTTTGTAAGGAGGGACTCCACCGTCTCCCGTCCGCAGTCCCGTAGCTAAAAAAGCCCCGTCCCAAAAAGACTGCTTTGGCAGAACGTCGGGTGGTATCCTTGGTAGCCCTGTGCTGCAAACGCACCTTAAACGCAAGGAGTCCCATGAATCTTATCGCCCAGCTCGCCCGCGAGCTCAACCTTCAGGCCGCCAACATCGAGGCAGCCGTCAAGCTCATCGACGAGGGCAACACCATCCCCTTTATTTCGCGCTACCGCAAGGAAGCCACGGGCGGCATGGACGACGTCGCCCTGCGCGCACTCGACGAGCGCCTGTCCTACCTGCGCAATCTTGAGCAGCGTAAAGAGGACGTCATCCTGCTCATCGACGCCCAGGGCAAACTCACGCCCAAACTCGAGCAGCAGATTCGCGAGGCCACGCAGCTCCAGCGTGTCGAGGACCTCTACAAGCCCTACCGCAAAAAGCGCATGACTCGCGCGCAGAAGGCCCGCGAGGCAGGCCTTGAACCGCTCGCCAACATGATCATCATGCAGGCCTCGGCCAAGGGCAGCGCACTCGACGCCGCCGCGGCATACGTCAACGAGGAGGCCGGCTTCGACACGCCCGAAAAGGCGCTTGCCGGCGCGGCGGACATCGTGGCCGAGACGGTGGCCGAGGACCCCGAGAACGTCGCCGACCTGCGCGCCTTTACGCAGAACACCGCCGACATCGTCGTCGAGGCCACCGACCCCACCGAGAAGACTCCCTACGAGCCGTACTACAGCTATGACGAGCCGCTGCGCCGTATTCCCAACCACCGCGTGCTGGCTATCGACCGCGGTGAGCGCGAGGGCAAGCTCCGCGTGCGCGTGAACGTCGACGGCACTGCCGCCACGGCACGCCTCGGCAGCCGTTGGCCCCGACGCCAGGGCGTGTTTGCGCCCGTCTTTGATGCCGCCATCGCCGACGGTTACAAGCGCCTCATGGCCCCCTCGCTGGAGCGCGAGGCCCGCGCCAAGCTCACCGCCCGCGCGCAGACCGAGGCCATCAACGTCTTTGCCAAGAATCTCGAGGGCCTGCTCTCGGCACGCCCCGTACACGGCGCCCGTGTGCTCGCACTCGATCCGGGCTACCGTACCGGCTGCAAGGTCGCCGTCATGGACGAGACCGGCAAGCTACTCGACCACGGCGTGGTCTACCCCACCAAGCCGCGCCACGACGTCGCCGGCACCAAGCGCGAGCTCGCCCGCCTCGTCAAGAAGGACGGCGTCAACACCATTGTCATCGGCAACGGCACCGCCAGCCGCGAGACCGAAGAAGTCGTCTCGGAGTTCATCGCCGAGCAGGCGCCTGGACTGCGATACACCATCGTCAACGAGGCCGGCGCATCGGTGTACTCCGCCTCCGAGCTCGCCAGTCAGGAATATCCCGACCTGGACGTCACCGTGCGTGGCGCCATGAGCCTGGGCCGCCGCCTGCAAGACCCGTTGGCAGAGCTCGTCAAGATTCCGCCTCAGTCCATCGGCGTTGGCCAGTACCAGCACGACCTTGACCAGGCCGAGCTTTCGCGCACCCTGGGACATGTGGTGGAGGACGTCGTCAACCGCGTGGGCGTCGACGTAAACACCGCAAGTGCGAGCCTGCTGGGATACGTATCGGGCATCACGCCGAGCGTAGCCAAAAACATCGTGGCCTACCGCGAGGAGAACGGCGCCTTTACCGATCGCCGCCAGCTTAAGAAGGTCCCCAAGCTGGGGCCCAAGGCATATCTCAACGCCGCGGGCTTCCTGCGCATCAGCGGCGGTAAGAACCCGCTCGATGCGACGAGCGTCCACCCCGAAAGCTACGAGGTGGCCACGGCCGTCCTGGAGCGTGCGGGTGTGGCGGCAAGCGAGCTCAGCCGCGGCGGCGTGCCCGACATCGAGCGACGCATCGGCAGCATCTCGGCGCTGGCAAGCGACCTGGACTGCGGCATCCTCACGCTCATCGACATCGTCAACGAGCTCAAGAAGCCCGGCCGAGACCCGCGCGACGACGCGCCCGAGGTGGTCTTTAGCCGCTCAGCACTTTCCATCGACGACCTGGAACCCGGCATGGAGCTCAAGGGCACGGTGCGCAACGTCGTGGACTTTGGCGCCTTCGTCGACGTGGGTGTGCACCAGGACGGCCTCGTGCATATCTCCAAGCTGGCCAACCGCTTTGTCAAGCACCCCAGCGACGTGGTGCGCGTCGGCGACACGGTCAAGGTGTGGGTCGAAAAGGTCGATCGCGACCGCAAGAAAATCTCCCTCACCATGGTGCAGGGCAAATAGCCGCCAAAGCGGACGTCCCCCTCTTCGCGGCGTGCAAAATTGCGAGTATTCAGCATCTCCCGATAGCCCCGCGGCGCTTCAGAGGGCCATAAAAGCAAAAACGGCCCCCGTTTTGGCGTTTTAGGGCCAAAACGGGGGCCGTTCCGCGCTTCAACCAGATGGTAAAAGTCTTTACCATGCTGAAAACTCGCGATTTTGCACGTCGCTGCAGGGGGTACCCTTGCTTAGGGCAGAATATGGAAACCCAAAGCGGCGATATCCTTGGCAAAACCGCGTACGGTATCGAGCGAAACCTCGTACGGGTCACGGCCGATGTTCTTGCGCTTGGCCAGGATGCTATTTGGCACCGTGATAATCTGGCAACCGCAGGCCTCAGCCTGGTAAATGTTGATGAGCTCACGCGTGGACGCCCACAGGACCTCGCAGTTGGGCTTGGCGGCGGCCTTCTTGACCGACTCCGTCATAAACGGAATGGGATCGACGCCGGTATCGGCGATGCGGCCGGCAAAAAGCGAGATGATGGACGGCGTCTCGGCGTCAACGGCCTCGACCATCTCATCGACCTGCGTAGGCGTAAAGATAGTGGTGACGTTGACCTTGATGCCATCGGCCGAAAGCTTGCGGACCAGCTCGGAGGTGGACTCGCCCTTGGTGGTCACGCATGGAATCTTGACGTAGACGTTCTCGGCCCAGGTAGCAATCTCGCGGGCCTCGACCTCCATGGTCTCGACGTCGTCGGCAAAGACCTCAAACGAGACGGACACATCGGTGATGTGGGCCAGAACCTCCTTGGCAAACGCGCGGTAATCCGTCACGCCACCCTTCTTCATAAGGGACGGGTTGGTCGTGAAACCCTGAACGTTGCCGTTCTCGTACATGTCGAGCATGCCCTCGAGGTTTGCACCGTCAGCGAACACCTTGATTGCCATCTGCCTGATTCCTTTCGTTTGCATACGGCCGATAAACTGCTAAACACTTTACCTACGTTTATTAAGGCGTGAACTGCGGTTTTTTATCTTCTCGGCGAACGGTATAAACACCTCAGTGTTTGGATTGATAAATCGATTGAGCATGCATAAGCAAAGAGTCGCAGTTTGAGCAAACGTCAGAACGCGGGATTCATTAGATAAGGCCGAAATGCTGCATCGCTGTGACGGTGCCGTCGTGTGCGACATCGTCGGTCACGTAGTCGGCGACCGCCTTGACCTCGGGCATGGCGTTGCCCATGGCGACAGCCGTCTCGACCGCAGCGAGCATGCCCAGGTCGTTGCCCGAATCGCCAAAGCCAAAGGTGCGCGCATTTCCTTCGCGGCCCAGATACGCCAGCGCTCGCGCCACGCCCACGCCCTTGTCAATGCCCTTGGGGCTCAGCTCGCGATTCTGACCACCGGTGTTGCACAGCTCAAACTCGCGATCGATAAAGCCGTCATCGTTGGCTACGCGAGCCAAACTGGGCACACTGAGGCATACCTTGCCCACGCGCAGACTGCCGTCGACGCGCATTTCCTCGGTGCTGTGCACCACAGAAGTGCCGATCAGAGACGACTGCTCAACGCCCACAGGCTCCAGGGCAAAAGTAGCCACGTTGGTCTCGAAAAAGGCCTCAATCCCTGCCGCGGCCATACGGCGCGCAAGCTCCTCGATAACGTCCTCGTCAAAGCAGTCCTCGTGTACCACGCGTCCCTCGACCTCGAGCGTGGCGCCTGCCATGGCCACGACGCCCGCGGGGTCGAGCGCACGCAGGCTATCGGCGATAAGCCACAGGGGGCGACCCGTGCAGATAAATGCCTTGTGCCCTGCATCGCGCAGTGCACGGAACGCCTCAACCACCGTCTGCGAGGGGCGAACCGCCGAAAAGTCCTTATCGGTCATATCGTCGGGATCGAACGACGTCAGCGTGCCGTCCACGTCAAAAAAGAGCACGGCGGAATCGGGGCACGCATCAATCATATGGGTTCCTTTCGGGGATAAGGGCAAACGAAGCATCCATCATATAATGGAGCGACGCAACCAGAGAGGTCACCCATGGAATTTTACGCAAGCTGCCCCGAGGGCTTTGAGTCCGCACTCGCCGATGAGCTTAAACGCCTCGGGCTTTCGCATGTCCGCCGGCTGAAGGGCCGCGCTACGTTTGAGGGCGAGCTCGAAGAAGGCTACCGCGCCTGTCTGTGGTCGCGCCTGGCGAGCCGCGTGTTCGTGGTTCTTGGGCGCTTTGAGGCGCAGGATGCCGACGAGCTGTACGATAGCGTTTACGACATCGCCTGGGAGAACATCATCCGTCCCGGCGCCACCATCGCCATCACCGCCCGCGGCGTGACCGAGCAGCTGCGCAACACACGCTTCTCTGCCTTGCGCGCCAAGGACGCATTGTGCGACCGCCTGGCCGAAACCACGGGCCGTCGCGCCGATGTCGATGCCGCCGATCCCGATGTTCACCTGCTGCTTTCGCTGCGTCAGCGCCGCGCGAGCATAAGCCTGGACCTTTCGGGCGACCCGCTGTTCAAACGCCTGCCGCCCGCAGCGACCCGCGCCGGCGAGGGCGCGCACGTGCTGCGCCCCGACTACGCCGCCCTGGTGCTGGCGCAGGTCGGCTGGACCGCACTATGCGAGCGCAAGTTGACGGCCGACGATTACGAGAACGAAGCCCTGCCCACGCTGATCGACGCCTCGTGCGCCGGCGGCGGTCTGCTGCTGGAAGCCGTGAACATTCTGACCGACCGCGCCCCGGGCGCTGCACGCGAGCGCTGGGGCTTTGAGGGCTGGCAGCCGCACGACGCCGCCCTGTGGGAGCAGCTGCTTGCCGAGGCACGCGAGCGCGAGGCGGCGGCGCGCGAGCGCCAGGCGCGCATCGTCGCCGTGGACATTGACCCCGCTGCCCGCAAGACTGCCGAGCGCATGGTCAAGTGCGCCGGCTACAAGCGTTTTGTCGACTTTTGCGCTGCCAAGCCAGCCACCGTGCTGGACCATGCAGGCGCTGTCGCCGGTGCCGCCGTGGTCGCAGACACCACCGAGACACCGCTTTCGCTCATGCACGACGCCATGACGCTGGTCGGCGAGCTGCGCCGCGCGCCCGAGCTTGCCGCGGCGCCGGTCGCCGCGCTCACCCGCGATGGATTGCTGGCCCGCTCGCTCCACGCCGAGCCCGAGCGCTCGATCGCCGTCATGCCCAACAACGAGGAGGCGACCGTCGAAGTCTGGCCGTCGCTCGACCACGCCGCCGCAGCGTTTGAGGCTGCGACCAGCGCAGATGCCGAGGCCGAGGTTGCGGATACCAACGAAGTCAACGACAAAGCCGCCAGCACCCCCATGCCCGAACCTGCCGCCAAACTCGACCTGGGCGACGGCAAGCCGCTGCCCGTGCTCATCCCCGAGTCCGAGCAGTTCGCCAACCGCTTGCGCAAGAACGCCCGTCTGCGCCGCAAGTGGGCAAAGCGCGAGGGCGTGAGCTGCTACCGCGTCTACGATGCCGACCTGCCCGATTACTCCGCCGCCATCGATCTATACGAGGGCTGCCCGCAGACGCCGGGCCGCTGGCTCGTCATCGCCGAATACGCCGCGCCCAAGACCATCGATCCCGCGCTTGCCCAGGCCCGCATGCTCGACATTCTGGCCATCGCGCCGCGCATCCTAGATGTTCCCGCCGAGCACGTGCACGCCAAGGCCCGCATGCGTTCGCGCGGCGGCTCGCAGTACGGCAAGCAGGGCGCCGGCAAGGGCGGCTCGGGCGAGCGCGCCAATATCGCACACCGTCGTCTGCCGCTCATCGAGGAGGGCGGCCTTACCTTTGCCGTCAACTTTGACGACTACCTGGACGTCGGCATCTTCTTGGATCACCGCGTCACCCGCAACCTGGTGCGCGAGCACGCCAAGCAGGCGCGGCGCTTTCTCAACCTGTTCGCCTATACCGGCACCGCTACCTGCTATGCGGCAGACGGCGGCGTCGAGGAAACTGTGACGGTCGACCTCTCCAACACCTACCTGGACTGGGCCGAGCGCAATATGCGCCAGAACGGCTTTGTTGGTCCGCAGCATCATTTTGTGCGCGACGACGTGCTTGCCTGGATTCGCGTCCAGCGCCAGACGCGCAACCGCTGGGACCTGATTTTTGTCGATCCGCCCACGTTTTCGAACTCATCAAAGATGGGCCGCCGCACCTGGGACGTCCAGCGCGACCATGTTGAGCTTTTGGCCGGCGTATCGCGCCTGCTCGCACAGGGCGGCCACGCCATCTTTAGCTGCAACCTGCGCGGCTTCCGTCCCGAGACGCGCAAGCTCGCGCGCGCGGGCGTCGTGCTAGAGGACATTACGGCGCAGACCATCCCCGAGGACTTTGCGCGCAACCAGAAGGTGCACCATTGCTATATCGTGCGCCGCCTGCCCATCGAGGACGCCATGGCCGAAGTCGGCTTTAGCGCCGAGGAGATTGCAGAGCGAACCGAAGAGCTGCGCAACCCCGAGGCCCGCAAGCCCCGCGCAACGGCGCCCGCGCACGGGCAGGCCGGAGACCGAGGGTCGCGCGGCGACGGCAAGCCTGCCTGCGCCGGCAAGCCCAAAAAGAAGAAGTTATACGCCAGCAAGCCCAAGGGCAGATAAACCAAGTTGCGGTGGAATACGGACTGTTTTGCCTGGAATTAGGCAAATTTAGACCGTATTTCACCGCAACTCATATTGGGATGGTGGTTGGCGATCTAGCCTTGGGTGACCAGGCGATAGCCGATACCCACGTGCGTCTGGATATAGCGCGGATGCGCCGGATCGGACTCGATCTTCTTACGCAACGTGCCCATAAAGACACGCAGGCTCGCCAGGTCGCTCTTAGTTGCCGTGCCCCAAATCTCGTGCAGGATAAACTGGTGCGTCAGCACCTTGTCGGCGTTGTGCGCCAGCAGGCACAAGAGCTTGTACTCGATCGGCGTCAGATGCAGCTCCTCGCCATCCATCGTGGCGATGCCGGCATCAAAATCGATATGCAGCTCACCGGTATCGAACGAGCCCTCGGAGGCAACGCCGCCCGTTTGCGCATACGAAAGGCGCCTGAGCGTCGTGCGAATGCGCGCGAGCAGCTCCTCGACCGAAAACGGCTTGGTCAGGTAGTCGTCGGCACCGGCATCGAGTGCGCGAATCTTGTCCGCATCCTCGCTGCGCGCCGAAACCACAATGATCGGCATGCCCGACCATGCGCGCACCGACTCCACCACCTTGACGCCGTCCATATCGGGCAGGCCCAGATCGAGCAGCACAATACTCGGTGCCTGCGATGAGGCGGCGGCGATGGCGGCATGGGCGGTCTCCACGGCCATATGGCGCAAGCCGTGCGACTCGAGCGCGGCAACGATAAGGTTGCGGACGGCGGGGTCGTCCTCAACGACCAAGATGAGCGGTTTCATGGCAGAGTTCGACACAGCGTTACTCCTTATCAAACGAAACGTCGGCGGCGGGAAGCCCAATCGTAAAGACCGAGCCGTGCGGGTCCGCCGCGGCAACCTCTATGCTACCGCCATGCGCCAACATAATGGATCGACAGAGCGAAAGTCCCAAGCCCACGCTGCGATGGCTATCAGCCAAGCCATGGTTGACAGTGTAGAACGATTCAAAGATCCGGCCCTGCTCCTCGGGCGCAATACCGGGACCGTCATCGGCGACGGAACATGCCACCTGTCCATCGTTCGCCATAATCGAGATCACGATATGCGAGCCCGACGGCGTATAGGCAATAGCGTTGTTCACCAGGTTCACTACCAGCTGCACCATCAGGCGCGCATCGACGTTGACGAGCGCCGGCTCGTCGCACGGCACCACCTTAAGATCGTGCTCGCGTACGGCCGGATTCACGTGGCGCAGCGCCTCCTCGACGATATCGTCCATGAGCTCGAGCGTGGTCGACAGATGCATGCCGCCGCCCTCGAGCTTTGTGATGGCGAGCAAATTCTCGACGGTGGCGTTGAGCCATTGCGCATCCGAACGAATGGAAAGGAGCATGCTGCGGCGCGTCTGGCTATCGAGCACGGCCGTGCCGGTCGAACCCTGGTCGAGTAGCACGTCGGCATTGCCCGAAATGCTGGTAAGCGGCGTGCGCAGATCGTGCGAGATGGAGCGCAGCAGATTGGCGCGCAGCTGTTCGTTTTTGGCGAGCACCGCCGCCTCCTCGCGGGCCTCCATGGCGCGGGCGCGATCGAGTGCCAGCTCGCCTTCGCTCACGATGGCGTCGGCAAGTGTCCGTTCCTCGTGCGTCAGCACGTCGGGCTCGGCAACGATAGCCAGCACGCCCACCACCGAGGCGGGGTCGCCCGAGCGCACGAAGCCGTCGCCCGTGCAAACCGTCAGGTAGATGCCATAAAACGCCGAGCCGCCATAGGTGGCATCGAGCGGCGTTCCCACATAGGCGGACGCCGAGAGCCGCGGCGGCATCTGGGGCGTCAGCTGGTGCACCGGCGAGGCGTCACCCACGGCCGTGTACGTCGCACGCGGCAGCAAGTCATCATCGTCGGCGTCGGCGCTGTACCACACGACCGGACAGCCCGAAAGACGCGCCAGCTGCGTTGCCATGGCATGCACAATCTGCTGCTGATCGGGACACCGCTGCAGCATGCGGTTGGTCTCGAGCACCATATGCGTGCGACGGTCGCTGGCGGCAGCCTGTGCCAAGGCGCGGCGCAGGGCCAACGCAATCGAGCTCGACACAAGCGAGACCACAAACATGATGAAGAACATGCCGGGATAGACGCGGTCGATAAACGATAGCGAGCAGCGCGGGTCGACAAACAAGAAGTTGTAGAGCGCTACGGCGGCAGCCGAGCTCAGCAAGCAATACAGGCGGCTCCAGGTAAAGAATGCGCACAGCTG
Organism: Collinsella sp. HCP28S3_E12; assembly: GCF_052065595.1. NCBI lineage: Bacteria > Bacillati > Actinomycetota > Coriobacteriia > Coriobacteriales > Coriobacteriaceae > Collinsella > Collinsella sp. HCP28S3_E12. Next base: position 15,513 of record NZ_JBQHTS010000014.1, on the reverse strand, counting down.
CACGGCGAACACATAGACGATCATGATGCTCGGCGCGAGACCAGGATGGTCGAGCAGCGCACCCACAATCGTCGCCGCGACCAGCAGCCCCGCCGATACGCAGGCGTCATACAGAGGGCTGCGACGTGTCAGCGTTGTGCGCCGCCACCAAAAGCTATCGGCAATATCGCCGTCCGCACGGACGTCCATCGGCACCCCGCCCCTCTCTTAAAAACAAAAACCACCACAGAGGGGACAGCACCTTTGTGGTGGTTTCCCTTGTGGTGGTTCCAAGTGTATAGCCTTTGCAGTCTGCGGTCGTTAGACAAACAGTACGTGCGCGAGCAGGGCACACACTCTTGTCCATCGAAGGCCAACTCCATGCAACCTGTCGGCGACTACGGGCGCTCGTTGGGGGCCAGGCGCCGCATCTTGTTCACAGCCTTGAACTTGGTGAACAGCGGCACATACTCAAAGCTCACGTTGGAGTTCTCCAGGCCATACCAGCGCGCCGGCGTACCGGCAAAGCGGCGGATGATGTACTTGAGCGTGATGGCCGTGCGCTCGCTCGGCTCCACGTCACTCTCGGGCGCCAGGAGCTTGCGGATCATGACGAACTTAAACGTGCCGATGTTGCCCGGATCCTTGTAGACCGAGTAGTCATGCATCTGCGGCGGCAGCTCGCCAGTGGCGGCCAGATCCTGAACAACCTGGCGCAGGTAGGCGTTCACGCGCTGGTTAACCTTGTAGCCCAAGTACAGATGCACGCGGAAAACATAGTCGGTGCCAAACGTCTCGACCGAATAGGCAAAGGTATGCGGTTCGTCCATGGTCTCGACGTTCACGAACCACCAGGCGCGGGCGCGCTTGGGATGCTTGTCCAGAATCGAGTAGACGATATCGCGGTCGATGTAGTCGGTATTGGTGTCCTTGGTCAGGTACACGATGTTGTCGCTCATAAGCTCATAGCGATCGTCGTCGCGCAGGCGCTTGAGCTGCGGCAGATAGCTGCGCAGCGGCAGCAGCGTAAACTGACGCCGCTCGACCGCCGTGCCGTTGTACCAGCACAGCATAACGCCCATGATGAGCATGGCCATAAGAATAGTGAAATAGCCACCGTGGAAAAATTTGGTGAGCGAACTCACAAAGAAGAAGCCCTCGAGCATAAGGAAGAACGCAACGAAGATATACGGGACGACCTTAAGGCCGCGATCAACATGCAAGTAGAAGAAGAGCAGCAGCGTCGTGCACATCATGGTCAGGGTGATCGCCAAGCCGTAGGCGGCCTCCATGTGCGCCGAGCTCTGGAACAGCAGCACCACGATGACGCAGCCCACAAGCATGACGTTGTTGACCATGGGAATATAGAGCTGGCCCTTGGTCTCGGCAGGGTAGAAGACCTGCATGTGCGGCATGAGGTCCAGGCGGCTGGCCTCGGACACCAGCGAGAAAGCGCCGGTGATGAGCGCCTGCGAGGCAATGATGGCCGCGACGGTGGAAAGGCCGACGGCAAAGGGACGCAGGCCCGGGGTAAGCATCTGGTAGAAGGGGTTGAGGTCGGCGATACCCATGAGCTCCGGGTTGCCGGCGTTGTTGATAAGCCACGCGCCCTGGCCCATGTAGGACAGCAGCAAGCAGCACTTAACGAACGGCCAGGTTGCGTAGATGTTGCCACGGCCCACGTGGCCCATGTCGGAGTAGAGCGCCTCGGCACCGGTGGTGGCGAGGAAGCAGCTGCCCAGAATCATGATGCCCGCATGGTTGTTGGGGCTCAACAAAAAGGCGATGCCGCGCACCGGGTTGAGGCACAGCAGCACGGCGGGGTGCTGGAAGACAAAGAACAGACCCGTGCCGCCCAGGAACAGGAACCACAGCGTCATGATGGGGCCAAAGGCGTGGCCGATCTTGGCCGTGCCGATGCGCTGCACCAAGAAGAGCGCAATGATGATGGCAAGCGTGATGGCCACGACGCGGGCCTGATCGTCGCCCAGCACGGCATGGACTGCCGGAATGGTGCGCAGGCCTTCGATAGCCGTAGTCACGGTAACGGCAGGCGTGAGGATGCCATCGGCGAGCAGTGCCGCGCCGCCCAGCATGGCGGGGATGATGAGCCATTTGCCGCAGCGCTTAACCAAGCTGTACAGAGCAAAGATACCGCCCTCGCCATGGTTGTCGGCGCGCAGCGAGATGAGCACGTACTTGACGGTCGTCAGCAGCGTGACCGTCCACACGACGAGCGAGAGCGCGCCGAGCACGAACTCCTCCGTGACGCTTCCGATGCCGCCGTTGCCGGCAACGAGCGCCTTGGTTACATACATGGGGCTGGTGCCGATATCGCCATACACCACGCCCAGCGTGACGAGCATCGCCGAGATGCTCACAGGAATCGCAGCGTGCGAGGCTGCCTCCTTGGCCTTTTGTTCCATAAGCCGGTTTCCTCCCAACTTTAACGTTCGAGGGGATTATAGATAATCGTCCCATGTTTTAATGCACTGTTTTCCCAGCTAGATAAACATTTATACGGCCTTTAGGCCACCGCGGCGATATGGAATGCGACAAAGGGACTGTCCCTTTGTCACATTCGTCATTTTCCGAGCCAGTTTTTGAACCACCACTCCATGGATCGGCTCATCTCGGCCATAAAGGGGCTCGTGTGCTTGCGGGTGTAGATATCCACGACGCGCTCCCCCACCTCGCGGGCATGCGGACGGAACATCGCGTCCATCTCGGCCACCTGCGCATCCATGGTCGCGGCATCGGCGCGGCGATAGCGCTCCTCGTGCACCAGGTTCACCACGGGATGCGCAATCGCCGGGCGCTCCTTGCGGGGCGTGCCGATGATGAGCATCGACAGCGGCATGGTATAGGGCGGCAAGTCCAGCAGCGCAGCAACTTCCTCGGCGTTCTCGACGACATCGCCGATATAGCAGCTCCCCAGCCCCAGGGCCTCGGCGGCGACCACGGCGTTTTGGGCAGCGATCACGGCATCCTGCGCCGCGATGGCAAAGTCGCCTAAACCCGGCGCGCGGCGGGGCGCCTTGCCCGTGCGCTCGACAAACTCGGGCTCAAAGCAACCCACGTGCTCAAACAGATCGATCCACTTGGCATAGTCGACCACAAATATAAGTGCCCAGGGCGCCTTGGCGATCATGGGCTGGTGGTCGCACAGGTCGGCCAGGCGATCGAGCGTTGTCTGCTCGCGGATACTCACGATGGAATACATCATCATGGCGCCTGCCGACGGCGCGCGGCTCGCCGCATGCAGAATCGCCGCCCGCTGCTCGTCGGTCACCGCTACGGGACGGTCGTTGTCATCGCGCGCAAAGGCACGCGTGGACGAACGGTGCTCCAAAATGTCCAGCACCGCATTGCCCGTGGTCTCGACCGGATAGCCGCCCGCGCCCATGCCAGCGCCCACGTCGCCCGCACTCGTCATACAAACCTGCTCGTTCATCGCCTTAACCTCGCCATTTCTTTAGGAAGCCTTTACGTTTCCGTGTAATTCCCGTCCATTATCGCGCAGGTCGCCACTACATTGCGCCACACCGCCACACATGCGCGCTAATATGGCTGGTTGTTGTGCGCAGCCACCAATCGCAGCGCATATCTTGGTAACAATCGGGTAAACCCCCGCTTTCGTAGTTTTAAGTTTGTGAGGAGTCTCAGCATGTTCGCTGCCGCCATCTCGCTCGTCGGTCTTGCGGCGACCGTCTTCCTTGTCTTGCGCGAGGCCAAGGCCATTCGCGCGCAGTTGGGCACCGTTGCCAAGGGCGCTCTTGGATGGAGCGTCGCCTTCGGTCTGTTCCAGGTCTTTTTGACCATTTGGGGCGCCATGGGCCTCGTCGCCCAAAACGAGCCGCTCGCCTTTGTGATGCTCATCCTGACCAACGCCATCCTCACCGGCTGCGCCTGGGCCAGCATCGCACGCGACCGCATCGCCCCGCGCGTCTTTGCGTTCGCCGCGCCCGACGCCCCCGCCCCCACCGGCAAGCTCGCCCGTCTGCGCGGCGCCTTTGTGGGCAAACCGCTCGTCGCCGCCGTGCTGTGCCTGCTGCTCGCCGGCGTCTTTGCGCTGCTGGGCATGGAGGTCTCGTCCAACCACGACTTTACCTGGGTCTACCCCCTGTGCATACTGCTCGAGTGGGCCATCATCACCACGCTCATGGTCGGCCTGTTCTTCCTGTTCCAGCGCCGCGGCGCAGCTCCCGCCGTCCTGACCTTCGCCCTCTTTATCCTGGGCATTGCCGAGTTCTTCGTCATCACGTTTAAATCCATGCCCATCCAGCCGGGCGACCTTTCGGCCATCTCCACCGCCGCCGCGGTCGCCGGCAGCGGCTACACCTACTCGATCTCGCTGTTCTGCGTGCTGTCCATGGGCTTTACCGCCATCGCCATGCTGCTATGCGAGTACGCCGGCCTGGTAGCACCGCACCGTCAGAAGGGCGCCGCCAACGCCAAGCGCATGCTGCTCACCAACCTGCTCGTGGCGGTGCTGTGCCTGGGCGGCGTGACCGCGCATGTCACGCTTATTGACTACTACAACACCCTCGGCATCACCGTCTACACCTGGCGCCCGCTCGAGAGCTACTGGCGCGAGGGTTATCTGCCTGCCTTTATTAGTGCGGCACAGTCCATCAAGCCGCCCAAACCCGCCAACTACTCCGCCGACGACGCCAAGGCAACGCTCAAAAAGTATGCCAAGGCCTATGACAAGTCCGATGCCGCCACAAGCGACGCCCGTACCGCCGCCCAAGAGCAGTTCGATAGCGAGAAGCCCACGGTCATCGCCATTATGAACGAAACCTTCTCGGATCTTTCGATCTATCAGGAGATGCACGCCGGCTACGAGGGCCCGCAGTACTTTAAGAACCTGTCCGACTGCCTCAGCCGCGGCAAGCTCTACGTGAGTGCCTACGGCGGCGGTACCGCCAATACCGAGTTTGAGTTTATGACCGGCAACTCCATGGCCAACCTGGGCTCGGGCGTGTACCCCTACACCATCTACAACATGGAAACGACCGGAAACCTGGCAGAGCAGTTCAAGTCGCTCGGATATTCCACAACGGCCATGCACCCCAACCACGCAACCAACTGGAACCGTGAGAACGTCTACAAGGACTTTGGCTTTGACCAGTTCCTGTCCATCAACGACTTCCAGGGAGCCGACACCTTGCGCGGCATGGTGACCGACCAGGCAACCTACGACAAAATCCTTGAGCTGCTCAACCAGAACGCCGACCCGCAGTTCATCTTTGACGTGACCATGCAGAACCACTCGGGCTACGATACGGGCCTGCTGCCGGCAGATAAGCAGATGCACCTGAACATCGACACGACCGATCTGGACGCCAAGACCATCGAGGACGGCACACTCTCCGATGTCGACGAGTACGTCTCGTGCATCGAGCAGTCCGACCAGGCGCTGCGCTACTTCCTCAATGCCCTGCGCAATCTCGACCGCAAGGTGGTCGTGGTGTTCTGGGGCGACCATCAGCCGTTCTTCCCGTCCAAGTTCAACGATAAGTGGTTTACCGGCGAGGACGACGCTACGCATCAGGAGCGCCTGTGGCAGACCGACTACATCATCTGGGCCAACTACGACGTTGCCGGCTGCGACCAGACAAGCGAGGTCGACGACCTGTCCACCAACTACCTGTCCACCCAGCTGATGCAGCTGATCGGCGCACCACTGACCGACTACCAGAAAGCGCACATGACGCTGCGCAAGTCGCTGCCCGCCATTAACTCGGTGGGCTACGAGGACGCTAGCCTGCGCTGGGCGCTCTCCTCCAACGTCACCGGTGACGACGCCGTCGCCGCAGCGGCCACCAAGGCGCTCGAGGATTACGCCAAGATGCAGTACTACGAGATGTTCCGCGACGGCAAGAACGTGTACACCGAGCACCTCCAGACCGAGGCCAACGAGACCGACCCCAACCTGGCGCCGGGTACGACCAAGATCAAGTAGCGGGGATCAAGTAACGGGGTCGGGGGCCCGAATCGGCGGCAGGCGGAGGCACGGGAAAGGTCTGCTGCTCAAACAGTCCTGCGCAAGACGGGGGCCACATTAAGTGGCCCCCTTTGCGTGCGGAACTCGCGACAGACCTTTCCCGTGCCTTCGCCTGCCGCCGCCCCTCACCCGTTGCGGGTTGAGTGGGCTGATAAAGAAACTGCGCTCACCTCATGGTAGAAGCGTGGCCTGTCATGCGAATCGCGGAAACTGTGTCCCAGAATTCACGTCCGGAATGGGACGCAGTTTCCGCTTGAGGGCCTGTTGGGAAAGCGCATCCCACTTCAAGAGTAAATTCCGGATCGCACTTTCCGCTAAGGCTCTCAACCGGAAAGTGCATCCCATTCCAAGCCTTAATTCCGGGACACAGTTTCCGGACAAGGCGTAAAGCGGAAAGTGTATCCCAGTCTGAGCGCCGATTCTGGGACACACTTCCCGAAACCCTGCCCATCTGGAAAGCCCGTCCCACGCTCAATACATCCAGCGGACGCAGGAGAGCGTGTCTTCCAGGACGGCCTCGTCATCGGGGTGATGGAAAATGTCGCCCCACACGCTTGCCACGGTTGCTCCCGCGAGTGTCAAGAAAAAGCCTCGAGAATTTCGGGGCTTACGCTTCTGTATTATTTCGCACGCACGACGGCGATAGACCTACTCGCCCAGCACGGCCTTCTTGGCGGCTGCCGCCATGTTGTCCAGATCTTCCTTGGTCGGATGGTCCTTCGCGGCAACCCAGTTGTCGAGCAGCAACTTAGCGCGGGCGTTGTCGGAATCTTGCTCGAGCATGGCCTCGTAGCGCTGCTTGACCGCAAGGCCCATCTTGCCCTGGCACATCGCCCAACCTACAAGCTCGGCATCATTGGCCAAATTGGAGGTCACGCGATCGATAATCTGCTGATAATAGCTCTGGTCGGCGCCAAAACCGCAGGTGCCAAACAAAAAGACGCGCTTGCCGTGCAAGGTGGAGAGCAACGCCGCGACCGAAGGCGTGCACGCGCCCTTGTCACACCAAAAACCGACGAGCACCGTGTCGGCCGCGCAGGCGCCCTGCGCCTCGAGCGCAACCTGATCTGCATCCGCATCGTCGCTCAACGCCGCGGCATGGACAAACTCAACACCCGCAGCCTGCAGAGCGCGCTTGATCGCGCCCGAAACCATCCTGGTATTGCCGCTCTTGCTGTTAACCACCAAAGAGCACGTCATAGTCACGTTGCCTCGTTTCCCCAAAACTAAAGCCACTAATGCAATTTATTAGATGAATATCTTAGTACCAACGTGACAGATGTAAACCACCTGCCGCTAATCGGTGGCCCCTACTGGGCAAACTGGCTGCGGTAAAGATCGGCATAGAAGCCGTCTGCCGCCAGCAGCTCGTCGTGTGTGCCGCGCTCGATAATCTCGCCGTCGCGCATCACCAGAATGCAGTCGGCGTTGCGAATGGTGCTCAGGCGGTGCGCCACCACAAAGCTTGTGCGACCGGCCATGAGCTCGTCGAATGCCGCCTGCACCTGCAGCTCGGTGCGGGTGTCGATGCTCGAGGTCGCCTCGTCCAGCAGCAAGATCGCCGGGTCGGTGAGCATGACGCGCGCGATGCACAGCAGCTGTTTTTGACCCTGGCTAAACGTGCCGCCGTCCTCGCCAATCACCGTGTCGTAGCCCTGCGGCAGCTGCACGATAAACTTGTGCGCATGCGCGCGCTTGGCAGCTTCGATAACCTGCTCGCGCGTGGCATCGGGACAGCCGTAGGCGATGTTATCTGCCACCGTGCCCTCGAACAGCCACGTATCCTGCAACACCATGCCAAAGGCACGGCGCATGCTTGCGCGCGTGTAGTCACGCGAGGAACGGCCATCGACCGCAATGCGGCCGGCATCGATATCATAAAAACGCAGCAGCAAATTGATGAGCGTTGTCTTGCCACAGCCCGTAGGGCCGACCAGGGCAAAGCGCATGCCGGGCTTGGCCTCGATGCAGATATCCTGCAGCAGCTTGCGGTCGGACACGTAGCTAAAGTCCACATGCTCAAAGGCGACCTCGCCCTGCGGTGCGGCAAGCTCTACAGCGTCCGACGCGTCGGGCTCCTGCTCGCGCGCATCGAGCAGCGCAAACATGCGGCGCGCCGAGGCATACGCCGACTGGATCTGCGTAATAACGTTGGTGACCTCGTTGAACGGCTTGGTGTACTGGTTAGCATAGGACAGAAAGATCTGCACGCCGCCCACCGTAAGCGCCGCGGGCACGCCCGTGATCACGCCCACGCAGCCGATCACAGCGACCACGGCATAGATGATGTTATTGATAAAGCGCGTGCCGGGGTTGGAGAGCGAACCCATAAACTGCGCGCGCTCGCCCGCGGTGTAGAGCTCGGCATTGAGGGCATCGAAGCTCGCTTGCGCGTTGGAGCCATAGGCAAAAGCGTCGACAAGCTTCTGCTCGCCCACGTACTCCTCGATATGACCACCGAGCTGGCCTTGGATGCGCTGCTGTGCCGTAAAGCTCTTGTTGGAGAGCTTGGCAATAGCACCGGCTGCAAAAATGGAAAGCGGCGTGACGAGCACCACCACGAGCGTCATGGTCAGGTTGATGGAAAGCATAAACGCGAGCGTGCCCACGATGGTGATAACGCCGGTGAAAAGCTGGGTAAAGCCCTGCAGCAGGCCATCGCCCACCTGATCGACATCGTTGACCACGCGGCCCATAAGGTCGCCGTGGGCATGGCTGTCGATAAAGCTGAGCGGCATGCGGCTGAGCTTGTCGCTCGCCTCCACGCGCATGTCGCGCACCGTCTCGTAGGACAGGCGGTTGACGCAGTAGCCCTGCAGCCACTGGAAAGCCGCAGCACCTACGACGACAATCGCGAGCTTGGTGACAAGCGGCAGCAGCGCATCGAAGTCCACCTGCCCGGCGGCGACGATCAGGTCGATGCCCTCGCCGACGAGGATGGGCGTGTAGAGCTGCAAGATCACCGAAGCGGCGGCACTCACAAACGACGCTACAAACGAAATGCGGTGCGGACGAACATAGCCCAGCAGGCGGCGGGTCACCGCACCCACGGGATAGCGCTCGGGATCGCCGGGCTGGCGCGGACCGTCGCCCAGGTCGTTGAGGTTATCGTTGCCGGACACGTTGGCCGTCATCGTGGCAACCGAACCGGAGGAAGTGTAGGGATTCATTTAGCAGCCCTCCCTTGCGCAGACGGATGCGGGGGCGGTCGGGGCGCCTGAGGCGGACGCGGGGCTTGGAGCGGGCGTGGGCGCCGTACTCCCCTGCTGACCCTCGAGCTCCTCGCGGCGAAGCTGCGACTGGCAAATCTCGCGGTAGAGCTGGCAGCTTGCATACAGCTCATCGTGCGTGCCCAAGCCCGCGACCGAGCCGTGGTCGAGTACGCAAATCACGTCGGCGTCGCGCACGGTCGAGACGCGCTGGCTCACGATGATGGTCGTCAGCGGCAGCCCGCCCTCGGCAGCACCGCACACGCTTCGTTCACGAATGGCACGGCGAAGCGCTGCGTCGGTCTTAAAGTCGAGCGCCGAGGCGGAGTCATCCATGATCAGAATCTGCGGAGAGCCCACCAGGGCACGTGCGATGGTCAGGCGCTGGCGCTGGCCACCGCTAAAGTTCTTGCCGCCCGCCTCGACCGGGGCATCTAAGCCCTGCGGCTTGTTGCGCACAAACTCGCTGGCCTGCGCCATATCGAGCGCCGCCCACAGCTCCTCGTCGGTTGCCGCCTCGTCGCGCCAGGTCAGGTTGCTGCGGATAGTGCCGCTCACCAGCGACGCGCGCTGTGGAACGGTCGCGACCACGTGGCGCAGCTGGTCGAGCGGCCAGGTGCGCACGTCGGCACCCATCACGCTCACGCTGCCCACGCCCGCATCGTACAGGCGTGGGATAAGCGAGACGAGTGTGGACTTGCCGCTACCCGTGCCACCGATAATGCCGAGCGTTTTGCCCAGCGGCAGTTCCAGGGTCACATCGTTGACGGCGTTGACAGCGCCGGCGCCAAACGAAAAGCTCGCATGGCTCAAGCTCAGCGCGGGGACTGGAGCCGAGCCACCCGCCAGGTCGCTCGGCTTGGGCAGCGCGACCGGCTGGTTGCCCTCGTCGGTGATGCTCGGCTCACAATTGAGCACCTCGTTGATGCGCGAAGCGCTCGCGCTCGCCTTGGTAAAGACCACGACCAGGTTGGCGACGTACACGATGGAGGTGAGCGTCTGCGTCATGTAGTTGACGAACGCCATAACCTGGCCCTGCGTAAGCTCGCCCACGTTGACCTGGATGCCGCCCACCCACAGGATGGCGCACACGCCTAGGTTCATCATCAAAAACGTTACGGGGTTAAGGATCGACGAGAGCTTGCCTACCGCGATGGCGGTATGGGCCTGGTCGTCGGCGGCTTGGGCAAAGCGCTCGCGCTCGTGATCCTCGCGCACAAAGGCGCGGACCACGCGGGCGCCCGAAAGGCCCTCGCGGCAGACAAGCGCGATGCGGTCGAGCTTTGCCTGCAGCTGCTTGTAATACGGAATGCAGCGCGCCATGACAAACCAAAACACCAAGCCGATGGCGGGCGTGCAAATCAAAAAGATGATGCCGAGCTTAAGGTCGATGGCAAGGGCCGCGCACATAGAGCCCACCGCCAAAAAGGGCCAGCGAATGAGCATGCGCACGCCCAGCGCCACGGCAAGCTGCACCTGGTTGACATCGTTGGTGATGCGCGTGATGAGCGACGGCGTACCAAAGCGATCGAGTTCGGCATAGCTCAGCTTATTGATGTGCTGGTAGAGTGCGCCGCGAATGTCGGTGCCCATGCCCTGCGAGGTGAGCGCCGCCATCTTTTGGCAGACGAGCGTAAACGAGATGCCGATCACAGCCATGGCGGCGAGCACCATACCGTAGTGGACGACGGCGTTGACATCGCGTGCGCCAATACCCTTATCGATCATCTGGGCAATCACGAGCGGCGTAAGCAGGTCAAAAATCACTTCGATCAACTTACACGCAGGGCCAATCACCATATACCGGCGAAACTTACCACCAAAACGCCTGAGCAGCTCAATCATAGAAGGCGCTCCCTATCATCATCTCTCTTCAATCTGATTCATGATAGTACGGCGAGCCCTGGAGATGCGTAAGCAACTCGTTACAGATGTAAGGGCGACGGTCACTAGCGCCCAAGGCATGTAGCAGCCGATGCTTTGGCAACGCCAGCGAGCGCCGCAAGACACGGGATTCAATTCTTCAGATAAATGCGCCCTCTACGGGTGATTTTTGGACGAAGTGGTCCCGGTGCCGGCGGGCTGTTTGGTAGTCGAGCGATCCCGCAGGCAAAGCCGAGGACCAGCGAGACACCAAACAGCCCGCCGGCACCGGGACCGCATCGCGGCACCAAAAAGCGCCCGTGCGCTCGATGGATTCGGATGCCCGACAGAGGCTCCTTATGGCTGCTTCCTTCCGGACCTGACCAGATTCGGAACATGTCGTCATCCGAACCCATCGAGCGCGCTTGGCGCTCGGTATATCTTACCCGCTCCCGCCCGATGGGGCAAGGTAGCTAATTTGGGACGGGGCCAAAAAGACTACTTTTGAGTTGCGGTGGAATAGTTCCTGTTTTACGGCCAAGGCCAAAAACAGGAACTATTCCACCGCAACTTATTGAGACTTGCCTGGATAAACTCAAATACGGCCGAGGTCGTAGGCTCGAGCGGCTGCCTCGCCGGCACAGATGAGGTTGGTTGTGGCTTCCTGGGGGTCGAGCGCTTGGTCAAGGGGCATGGGCCTGCGGCAAACCGGCAGAACCAAGTCGATACCCTGTCCATACACCGCATCCAGGTTGTCGGCACGACCGCCTACGGCGGCGACCACCGGCTTGCTATATCGCTTCGCACGACGGGCCACGCCCACCGGCGCCTTACCGGCGGCGGATTGCTCGTCCATATTGCCCTCGCCCGTTATGACCAGATCGGCATTGCGCACGCACTCGTCAAACCCAATCAAATCGAGCACCGTCTCCACGCCCGAGCGCAGCTCCGCACCGAGCGCCAGCAGCGCGGCACCCAAGCCACCCGCCGCGCCCGCGCCGGGCACGCCGAGCACCGAGCCAAATGCCCGTGCGCCCTCGGGTGTGCGCAACAACCCCTGAGCCCGCGCCCTAGCAATCGCCGCATCGAGCAGGCGGCCATAGCCGACCATCCATCCGTCGTACCCGCGCAGCGCCTCGACGTCACCCGTCGGCAGGCCTTTCTGCCCGCCAAACACCGTCAGGGCTCCTCGGCGCCCCACGAGCGGATTCTCAACATCGGAAAGCACCACGATACGCACGCCATTCAGCGCCCGAAGCGCTGGCGCCAAATCGATACTCACCACGTGTTCGAGACCCGCAAGACCGGGGGCGATATTGCAGCCACACTCGTCGACAAGATGCGCGCCCAGCGCCTGCAGCATACCGGCGCCGCCATCGTTGGTAGCGCTGCCGCCCAAGCCAATATAGATAGTCTTTGCCCCAGCACGGACCGCGCGAAGCATGAGCTCGCCCACGCCATAGGTCGAAGCCGCGATCGCCGCCGATTCCGTGCAGGGCGAATACCCAATACCCGCCGCCTCGGCCGTCTCAACTACAGCCGACTCGTGCTCGCCGTCCACCAGCATCCGGGCAGACACGCGATCGCCCAAGGGCCCTGCAACCTCGCAGGTCAAAAGCTCGCCGCCGCGCGCGGCGACGGCATCGAGCGTTCCCTCGCCACCATCTGCCAGCGGCAATGTGCACACATCGGCATCGGGCCAAGCGCGGCGTACACCCTCGACAACCGCCGACTCCGCCTGTGCACTCGAAACGCTGCCCTTAAAGGAGTCGATCGCCAGCAGCACACGGCGGGGCCGGCGGCACGCGACACCAAAATCGACCGCCTCAACGGCAATATCTTCGGCACACGTGAGTGCCTTGGCATGAGCGGCATGCGTCTCAAGATCGGCCCCACAACCGCAGACAGCACCATCGGTGTCACGCAGCCCACTAAAATAGCCGCTCAACACCTCACGACACTCGTCTGCCAGCACGCCGGCGGTCACATTAAACCGATGGTTCAGGCGCGAATCGGCATTGAGGTCATACAGCGAGCCCACCGCGCCCGCCTTGGCATCAGCCGCACCATACACGCAACGCCCCACGCGCGCGTTAACCATAAGCCCCGCGCACATGCAGCAGGGTTCGAGCGTCACGTAGACCGTACAATCGGAAAGGCGCCAACGCCCAAGCGTCTGAGCGGCGGCGCACAGGGCCAAAAACTCGGCATGTGCCGAAGGGTCCTGGTCGAGCTCACGGCGATTATGCGCCCTCGCGACAATCTCGCCCGCACGCACCACCACAGCACCAATCGGCACCTCGCCCACTGTCGCAGCGGCGCGCGCCTCCGCCAGCGCCTCGCGCATGAACTTCTCGTCGATTTCGGTGATCGTCATCGTTCGCCTTCCCTGTTGCAAATTCAAAACGATGCTATCATTACGACTCACGGAGAGATGGCAGAGCGGTTGAATGCGGCGGTCTTGAAAACCGTTGAGCGCGAGAGCGTTCCGGGGGTTCGAATCCCCCTCTCTCCGCCACCTTAGTGATTCACCGGCGTCATGGTGCGCTCAAACAGCGCATCGACCACGTCGGCCATCTCGGGTCGACGCTCAAGATCGTGGCCCGATTCCCACCAATTTGTGAACACTCGAATAATGCCACCGGCGATAAATTCCGATGTCGTCTCAAGCGAAACGGGCGCCAGGGCGTCTTCGGCAAGCGAGCTCATCACGCGCTCACGGATGGAATGCGCGATGCGGTCGCAAATCATGCCGGTCAGCATGCCCGACATGCTGCTCGCCAAAAGGTTATCCATGAGCTGCTCATGCGCCAGTACCATATTCATGGCATCGTCAAAGACCTCATGGCGAAGCGCCTGTACATCCACAAGCGGCTCCGCGTCCGCTGCGTCGGTCTGGTTTTGCGGCAAGCCCGTCATAAGCTCATCGATATAGAAGGCAAAATAATCGTTTTTATCGCGAAAATGCTTATAGAACGTCGTGCGGCGAATCAGGGCCCGGTCGCAAAGCATGGCAACCGTCAAATCCTCAAACCGATACTCTTCCAAAAGCTCGGTAAAGGCGTCGAACAGGGCACGATAGGTTTTCTTGATGCGAAGGTCCATCCGTATCGCCATCCTCAAGGCGTAGACAGCATTCCGTAATTTGTCGCATATCTTACACCTGTACCAACCGTTCGATATTGGCGCCCCCTCCCTGGTTGAAACAAAACGCTTACCGGAAAGTTCGGCACCGCCAAAGGTTGCGGGTATACTAGATACGTTATACCAACAACGGCCGGCGCAAAACGCCGCTGCCATTCGAAACGGAGACATCATGCTTCCCGTCATCATCGGTATCGTTGTTGTCGTTGTGATCGTCTGCGCCATCGCTGGCATCTACAACAACATGGTTACCAAGCGCAATCGTATCGATAACGCCTGGCAGAACATCGACACGCAGCTGCAGCGCCGCAACGACCTGATCCCCAACCTGGTCGAGACCGTCAAGGGCTACGCCAAGCACGAGCAGGACACGCTCGCCGCCGTGATCAACGCGCGCAACACCGCCGTAAGCGCCACCACCCCCGAGGCCAAAATGGAAGCCGACAACGTGCTGACCGGTGCGCTGCGCCAGCTCTTTGCCGTGGCCGAGGCCTACCCCGACCTTAAGGCGAACACCAACTTTATGCAGCTCCAGGCTACGCTCGAGGACACCGAGAACAAGGTGAGCTACGCGCGCCAGAGCTACAACGACTGCGTGCTCAGCTACAACAACGCCATCCAGACGTTCCCGGCCGTTATCTTTGCCGGCATCTTCCAGTTTAAGGAGCGCCAGGGCTTCGAGGCCGCCGAAGCTGCCCGCCAGGCACCGACCGTCAAGTTCTAACAGATCCGCAGCGTATCCTTAATCGGGTATATGCATAAACCGTCCCGTCGAATGCATACTTCGGCGGGACGGTTGCTTTTTGCCCACAGGTACCCCAGAGGGCGGCGTGCAAATTTTGGAGTTTTCAGCATCCTGGAGCCCAAAGGAACAGGAACGGGCCCACAAAACCGCGTTGAAAACCCTGATTCTGAGCCCTCAGCACCTCAGGGATCACTCATTTTCTACAGGATGCGGCTCACGGCGCCTGACTTTCGCCCAAAATCCCGTATGCATGCGCACCCGGCTGCTGAAAACTCCCAAAAATGTACGCCCCGTCCCACCCCAGGCGAGCGGCAACCGGAAAACCGCGCACGCACCTCTTCCTGGTGCGGGTTTTCCTACAGAACTGCGCGGGGTCACTAGGGCCAAGCTCCTTATGGAGCCCACACCCAGGCGCACTCCGCAGGACGAAAGAACCCCCGCCGCACGTAGTGTGAACTGCCTCCCATTTCTTGGACATGAGAAATGGGAGGCTTTTTATGCGTGTCGACTTGAGGGTGAAGCACGACATCGAGGCCAGGAAGGCGGCGATCGGGCTCTTCGAG